>NZ_JAKJST010000032.1:0-71699 GCF_050337275.1 Vibrio wakamikoensis
TTGGTCATTACGGATAAAGCGGTAAGCGCCTTCCATATCTGCGGGTGAAATAGCAAGCTTAGACACGGCAACGCCTGGTTGATTAGCAAGTGAAGTAGCCATTGATATCAATCGTTGAGTTCGTCTAGGGTCGTTAAGCTTTGCCAGACCAAACTGTACTTGTGCCCACTTCATTGGTGTTAAGTTTTCCATATTAGCTACCTAATCAATATTGCTTAAGTGATCAGATCGCAGCCTTGGAAAAGAGTTCAAAAAAATCCCCGAACTAAGTTCGAGGATTTGTGTATAAGAGACAGGGCTCAGCCCTCCTTTTTTAATAATGTGAGCAAAGGTTAAATACCAGAACCGTCTGTCTCACCGTCGTCTTCATGCAAACCACACTCTCGTTTTAAACCGTTAAAGCGTGTTTCCTCTTCTTTCATACCTGGTTCCCACTTCACTGTAGAGTGAATGTCACCCAAAGATAGGTACCCGGCTTCTTTAAGGGGGTGGTAACTCAAGCCATGCTCTTCTATATAGCTATCAACTTGTTCGTTGCTCCAATCGATGATTGGTAAGAACTTAAAACGGCCATTTTGAATCACCAGTACTGGCAAGTTAGCTCGACTCTCTGACTGCTCACGTCTTAGGCCAGAAAACCAAGTGTGAACATCCAACTCTTCGAGTGCCCTTTTCATTGGCTCTACTTTATTAAGCTGGTTGTATTGCTTGAGTCCATCGAGCCCTTTTTCCCATAACTTACCGTAGCGAGCCTCTTGCCAAGCTGGCGAGATGTTCGCTTTATATATATGTAGGTTCAGATCTAGTTGCTTCTGAAGCTCATCTATAAACTGATACGTTTCTGGAAATAGATACCCAGTATCGGTAAGCACTACCGGAACGTCTGCTTTTACACTTGTTACTAAGTGAAGCATAACCGCTGCCTGAACTCCGAAGCTTGAGCTTAGGATATGCCCACCAGGCAAATTCTCTAGCGCCCACTCAACTCTCTGCTTCGCAGTTAATAGCTCAAGCTGACCATTTAGCTCTGCTAGCTTTAAAATTTGCTCGGTTTTAGTCAGTGATAACAGGTCTTGAAGCTCTAGCGCTTTTCTCTGACCTTGCACGCTTTCGCTAACTGAGCCTTGTTTAACTGCTTTTTTCTGGGAAATAACGTCTCTAGGCATAGAAGTCCCTTTTCGATACTTTGACTTCTTCTATAATCCCAGCGCGGATAACGAAGTCACCAAATGCTTCACCTTCGTTACGTTGCTCCGCCCATTGACCTACCAAAGCATCAATCTCTTCTAGGATTTGCGCATCCGTAATGTTCTCTTTATACATCTTAGGTACACGAGTACCTGCTTTGTTGCCGCCTAAGTGCAGGTTGTATCGACCAGGCGCTTTACCAACTAAACCAATTTCAGCCAGCATCGCTCGACCACAACCATTTGGACAACCGGTGATCCTCAAGATGATGCTCTCATCACTTGGGATCTGGTGTTTATCCAGAATGCTCTCTACATCAGTAACAAAGCTTGGTAGGAAACGTTCCGCTTCTGCCATGGCAAGAGGACAAGTTGGGAAAGCCACACACGCCATAGAGTTTTTGCGCTGCTCAGATACCGCATCGTCCATCAGACCATGTTCACGAGCGATCTTCTCAATCTTGGCTTTGTTTGACTTAGATACCTTAGCGACAATCAGGTTTTGGTTCGCCGTCATCCTAAAGTCGCCTTTGTGAATCTTAGCGATCTCAGCTACACCAGTTTTAAGAGGCTTACCTGGGAAGTCGAGCAGTCGGCCATTCTCAATGAATAGTGCTAAATGGTATTTACCATCGATACCCTCAACCCAACCAATTCTGTCGCCACGCTCAGTAAACTCGTATGGGCGGCTTTGCTCGAAGCTAATCCCTGCACGTTTTTCAACTTCTGCTTTAAATACATCAATACCAACACGGTCAAGTGTGTACTTAGTTTTGGCGTTCTTACGATTTGAACGGTTACCCCAGTCACGCTGAGTCGTTACAACCGCTGCAGCTACATCAAGCGTTTTTTCTAGAGGAACAAAACCAAAGTCATCGGCACGTCTTGGATATGTCGAGGTGTCACCGTGAGTCATGGCAAGACCACCGCCAACAAGAACGTTGAAGCCCACCAGCTTGCCGTTATCAGCAATAGCGACGAAGTTCAGATCATTGGCGTGCACGTCCACATCATTTTGTGGTGGGATCACGACTGTCGTTTTGAACTTACGTGGTAAGTAGTTTTTACCCAGAATAGGTTCGTCTTCGTCTGTGCTTTCTACTTTCTCACCATCAAGCCAAATCTCTGCATACGCTTTGGTTTTCGGCAGCAAATGCTCACTGATCTTTTTCGCCCACTCATAGGCTTCTTGATGTAGCTCGGATTCCACAGGGTTGGTCGTACATAGCACGTTACGGTTCACGTCACCGGCTGTCGCAATAGAATCAATACCGATAGAGTTCAGCGTTTGGTGCATTAGCTTGATGTTTGGCTTAAGCACACCGTGAAACTGAAATGTTTGACGAGTCGTTAAACGAATACTTCCATAAAGAGAATGGTCAGTCGCAAACTTGTCGATAGCTAACCATTGCTTAGGCGTGATAATACCGCCCGGCATACGTGCACGAAGCATCACGTTATGCAGAGGTTCTAGCTTTTGCTTAGCTCGCTCGTTACGGATATCACGGTCATCTTGCTGATACATACCATGGAAACGAATAAGCTGGAAGTTGTCAGCGGTAAATCCACCGGTGATACGATCTTGTAGATCGTTCTCAATGGTTCCGCGCAGTAGGTTACTCTGCCCTTTTAGACGCTCGTTATCAGACAACGGCCCCAACTCTTCACCCAACACTTCTTGAATAGTGACTGATTGCTTGCTCATTAGTACACATCCTTCTGATAACGTTTTGCTTTTCTTAGTTCGTTGACAAATTCTTCTGCCTGGTCAGCTTCTTTTCCACCATGCACCTTAACAATCTCAATCAGGGCATTGTGAACATCTTTGGCCATATGGTTGGCATCGCCACATACATAAATGTGGGCACCTTCCTGTAACCATTGCCATACCTGCTCACCTTGCTCTAGCAATCGATGCTGAACATACACTTTCTCGTGCTGGTCACGGCTAAAGGCCACATCCAATCGGTTTAGCACACCTAATTTCAGGTACTTTTGCCATTCCACTTGATATAGGAAATCTTGAGTGAAAGTGCGATCCCCAAAGAACAACCAGTTTTTGCCAGTGTCGCCTTGGTTATCACGCTCTTGAATGAAGCTTCTAAATGGCGCAATACCCGTACCTGGACCCACCATAATCACAGGCGTATCACCATTTTCTGGTAGCTTGAAGTTATTGTTGTGCTCAACGAATACTTTGACTTCACCACCTTCTTCCAATCCACGCGATAGGAAGTAAGACGCGCCGCCAAATCGGCTTTCTTCACCTGCTTGATACTCAACAAGCCCAACCGTCAGATGAACTTCTTCATCCACTTCTTCTTGGCTTGATGCAATGGAATAGAGACGTGGGGTTAAACGGCGTAGTAGACCCAGTAATTGCTCGGCCTCTAGTTTTGCTTTCTTCTCTTTAAAGACATCAATCACTTGAGTATTCGAAGCATACTCGCGAAGTCTGTCTTTATCAGCCGCTAGCTTCTCAAGCTTCTTGCTGCCTGAAATCTCCGCGTATTGCGCGACTTGCTGAGGATTTGCCGAAGTGATCTCATAGTGCTTAATCAGCGCAGAGCGCAAAGATAAGCTCTCCCCATCCACATCCACACTTTCAATGCCTGATAAACCGACTTGAGCAAGAAGTACATCCACCAGCTCACTGCTGTTCTCGAACCACACACCCAGCGCGTCGCCCGGCTTGTAAGTGATGCCTGAGCCTTCAAGATCAATCTCGATATGACGAACATCTTTGCCAGAATCACGACCCGTGATCTTTTGGCTAGTCAGTAATGTGGCGGTATATGGATTTTTCTTGGTGTAGTTAACCGTAGCGGCTGCAGTTGCAACAGGCAGTGTCACAACATCTGCCGGTTGAGAGGCAAGATCCTCTTTGATGACCTCTAGCGCTTTCGCTCGCCACTCACCCGCTGGTGCGTCGTAATCAACGTCGCAGTCGATACGATCAATAAATGAGGTGGCACCTAACTTGCCTAAGTATTCATCAAAATCTTTACCCGTTTGGCAGAAGAACTCATAGCTAGAGTCGCCTAAGCCAATAACACCATACTTAAGGTTCGGAAGTTTTGGCGCTTTCTTAGATTGAAGGAACTCATGTAGTTCTATCGCGTTATCAGGCGCTTCGCCTTCTCCGTTTGTAGAGGCAACAACGATGACGTGTGTCTCTTTCGCTAGGTTTTTACCTTTGTAGTCACTGGCATCAAATAGCTCAACATCGATACCAAGCGCAGAAGCTTCTTCTTTTAGTTCCTCAGCAACCCCTTTGGCGTTGCCCGTTTGAGAGGCAAAGATAATGGTCAGCTTACCTGCAGGTACAGCAGCCGCAGCTGTATTCACTGCGCTAGCAACTGGAGTCAGCGTTGAAGGTGCACCCGCCTGACTCAATCCCCAAAAATACCCGCTTACCCATGCAAGCTGGTTTGAAGATAGGTTCGTTGATGCTTGTTGTAGTTGTGATAGCTGCTGATCGTTAAGTGGAGCAGCTAGGCTTGGTAATTCTTGAGAATTGTTATTACCGTTCGGCGACTGTTTTACGTTTGAAGACATTGTCACGACATCCCTAATCATTGCGTGACGATAGATTAACCAACCACCTTAATAACAAGAAAGAATAGATATGAATGTTTTATAACTTTTTGGAAGAAGAGGTTCGTTTGGAAGGGAGACTATTTAGCCTCAATACGAACCTCAGTGAAGCCGACGGCCAGCGCTGACTTAGACGCCTTGTCGAGATCATTGTACTGACACTCTGCGCCATGAATATCCGTCAACATAACGAAACCGCCCTGTTTGTGGCGAAACTCAACGATCCAACCGCCTTCAGATTCGGCGGGTTCAATGATCGCTTCTGCCAGTAAATCTTGATGGAATAAATACTTCAATTCCGTAATTGTCATGGCTCCCTCCAGAAATCCTATAATGACCGACGCCCTTGGTCATATAGATAACTATAGCAATTGTGCTTATCCCTGTAGGGTTATTTGTGATCAGTTTGTTAATTTGTGGGCGCCATTACCTTTTTATAGATCCAAATCGCTATAAGGAACGCGATAATGTAAGGCAAGAGATTGAACACAACCCCGACCATGCCCAATAGAAACATTACAGCAAACGACACCACAATCGCCATTGTCACCGTGACAAACGTAACGCCAGTCATTACTAGAGTTGCAAGGAATACCAAAACGAAAATTAGTTCAAACATAACCTCTCCCATTTCGTTGCTAGTTTAAGTCTTTTGAATTACTTAAATGGATTGCAGGAAACGTTCCAACTTTCATAAACCTTAAAAATCATAGACATAGTCAAAAACAAAAACTCCGACACGCTTTCGCACAGTCGGAGTTGGTATTTATCGCCAAATGATTGGTAAATTACACATCCAATTCAGATGGGATTTTTGCTAGTGCTGTTTCAAGCACTTCAATGCCTGCACCTTTCTTATGTGCATTTTCACTGATGTAACGACGCCACTGACGAGCGCCCGGCATTGCTTGGAACAAACCAATCATATGACGCGAGATATGACCAAGATACGAGCCGTTCGAAAGCTGACGCTCAATGTACGGGTACATCTCTTCAACCACTTGCTTACGCTTTTTCACTGGTGTGTCTAAACCAAAGATAAGCTGGTCAACCTGCGCGAGGATATACGGGTTCTGATAAGCCTCACGACCAATCATCACGCCATCAAGATGCTGCAGGTGCTCTAGAGATTCTTCTAGCGTTTTTACGCCGCCATTCACCGCCATATTCAGATGTGGGAAGTCTTTCTTAATTTGGTAAGCGCGAGGGTAATCCAACGGTGGGATCTCACGGTTCTCTTTAGGGCTCAAGCCACTTAGCCAAGCTTTACGTGCGTGAATGGTAAACTGATCCACACCGCCCTTCTCAGATACCGTAGATACAAACTTAGTCAAAAACTCATACGAGTCTTGATCGTCGATACCAATACGAGTTTTTACCGTCACTGGAATATCAGCCACTTCACGCATCGCTGCCACGCACTCAGCCACTAAATCAGGTTCAGCCATCAGGCATGCACCGAAGCGGCCATTCTGAACGCGATCTGACGGGCAGCCTACGTTTAGGTTTACTTCATCATAGCCACGCTCAGCAGCAAGCTTTGCACAGGTTGCCAAATCAGCAGGATTTGAACCACCTAGCTGAAGTGCCACTGGGTGCTCTGCTTCGTTGTACGCTAGAAAATCACCTTTACCGTGAATGATCGCACCAGTTGTCACCATCTCGGTGTACAGCAAAGTTTGTGATGACAGAAGACGATGGAAGTAGCGGCAATGTCTATCTGTCCAATCGAGCATCGGTGCCACGGATAAGCGGTTTGATTGGAAATTGCTTGTGTTATCTGGCTTGGTCATTGTTTTACCTAATAATTTTACCCATCAAATCCGCTTTGAATATCGTGGAATTTTCCCAAATTTCGTCCTATAGTACCCCTTACAGTACCCCTCAAAGAGTAGGACGACGGAATGGCTTCACTCTCAATCGAAAAGCGGCAACTTAAAAACGGTGAATTCCGCTATAAAGCAACAATCATCGTCAAGAAAAAGCAGGCAATCATACACAGAGAGTCAAAGACTTTCAAAAAGAAAGAACATGCTCGTACCTACGGTAAGAAACGCCTATCCGACATTGAATTGAACGGCGTAAATAGTACCAAAACAGTCCCCCTTTCGGTACTCCTCGATAAGTTCATGGCGGATAAGGATTTATGGAACAACACAGGACGAACCAAGCGCTACGTTATAGAAATGCTTAGGGATTGCGACATAGCGCAAATAGACACTAATGAGCTAAAAACTAGCGACCTCATCCAGCACTGCAAAAATCGTCGTGGTGCTGGTGCCAAACCTGCAACCATCTATCACGATATCGCTTATCTTCGTTCTGTAATGAAGAAAGCAAATCCCGTGTTCGACATTGAAGCCAACTATAAGATCTTTGATGAAGCAGTACCGGTACTAACGGATATGCAGCTTATTGGAAAAAGTGAGAAGCGAACTCGCCGCCCTACTGGTGAAGAACTCGAAGCGCTAAAACAAGGGTTGATTGAACGTCAAAACGCTAGAGCCAATGGCCAAGCTCGTATCCCGTTTGTCGATATCCTTGAGTTTAGTATTTTGACTTGCATGAGGATTGGTGAAGTTTGTTCTCTGCGTTGGGAAGATATCAACGAAGAGCATAAAACTGTGGTTGTGCGTGACCGTAAAGACCCACGCAAGAAGCAAGGGAACCATATGGTTGTGCCTCTATTGGCAGAGTCGTTTGATATTGCAATGCGACAACCAAAAGAAGGTGAACTAATTTTTCCTTTTAACTCTCGAAGTGTGACCGCAGGTTTTCAAAGAGTTAGGAACAAACTTGGCATTGAAGATTTGCGTTATCATGATTTGCGTCGTGAAGGGGCTAGTCGTCTATTTGAGAAAGGCTACTCCATTGAAGAAGTAGCGCAAGTTACAGGGCACAAGAACTTAAACATTCTATGGCAGGTTTATACTCAATTGTTCCCTCACAAGTTACATAGTAAACCTCTATGACAGATGTTTTCTAAACCATGTTTTCTTCACAATTGGCCAAAAACAATAAGTTAGTTGCTGTCAAATGTAAGGTATAACGAGCAAGGTGCTCAGGAACATTTGTGACCTCAGATCCTTGCCCGTGACCACCTTCTTTGTTTCTCACAGTCGGGGTGCCACTTTCCAACAAACTTCTGATCGATGAAAACTGATTTTGCAGATAGTCTGGAACCAACTTGTTTTCCAGACAGCTATTAATAAGCTTCTTTGATGTATCCGAAGGCTTATAAGACCAGCCATGTTTGTCATGAATTGCCTTCATCAAACTTTCAAATGATTTTAGACAATCATTCAAGCACTCTTTGTATCGCTTGTGTCGATAGTGCTCATGCGCTGAACGAAATTCATCGTTAGCTCCTTCATATGATTTACTGCCACCAAGAATGCAAAGTAACGGTTTTACTGCATCAGAATGCAAATATTGTGAATCAACTCTTATCAGTTCACCTGATTCAAATTGATAGCCAAAAGCAGCCTCCTTAAAACGAAAATTCAACTCCTCTATTGCTGAATTACTTGTATGAGTCACTCCTGTGTTCTGCTCAAACCGATATGATTCACTCCTCACAAAATCATCAATGATACTAAAAGTAAGGTCTATGACATCGAGGCACTTCTCAGTGTCATTCTCGTTTAGAAAAAAATCATATACTTCTGCAAATTTTGAGCGAGCGTGCTCTTTAAGATAAAACACTCCATACTCTTTACACAGGGTTTTACATATGTGTTCATAGATAGCATAAGCTGAACCATTGTAAGAAGACTCATCACCAATCGTTTCATTAACTATCTGAACAATCTGCACTTTTAGCTTTGGTGGCAAATCATCATATTGATAAACATCCGATACTTCACCTCGTAATTTCTTCTGCCGTCTGGAGAATAAATTGAATATTGCCATGTTGAAACACTCTCTCGTCGAACTAAAACACTGCAATTTGCGCAGCACGATTTGACCAATACTCAAATCGTATCATAGTTGTTCTAAGCCCGAACAAGCCGTGAATCAATAAGCTAAACTAGCCCACATTTTTACTCTCTAATCGAGTCAAACGCTCATCCATTTTTTCCATCATTAAACGCAGCCACTTAACATCGGTCTTGAGTGCAATTCCCACACCAATACCACTGGATAGGGCACTGACGGCAGCTACAAGTAAAGTCTGATACTCAGCCATTAAACTCATCCCGAATCGCTTCCCACAATCCCAACAAAATCGGCGCAGCCACACCAATCAAACCACCCACTTGCACACCTTCTGGCGTCACGCTTGCCGTTAATAATTCAGGATGCCCCGTTGCAAGCGCTACACCTGCACCAATGAGCGCAAGCCCCTTCTTAGTTGATGCCTGTTTCAAATCTATTTTCATTGCTGTTACTCCTAGCCGTTGATGCGCTTCCAGATATAAGCGCTGATTAAAGCGGTCAGGATGCCAACCGCTAAACGTTGCATTACTTCTTTTTGGGTCATGCCAGTGCTACCCCTTGCGCTGCATCCTCTAATGAGTAGTAACGCCCGACTTCCATAATCGACATGGAATGCACAAGACGAGTCATAAACTCATCATCAAAAAGGTTAAGCGGGGTACTGGCGCCCACATTGAGGCGACCCGCCACGAACTGCACATAGTTGTCCGTGTCGTTGTTATCACTCTTTGGCGCAAAGCGGCTGATAATTCCTTGAAGGGTGTTTAGCCCATAAAGGTTTTGGTAGTTGCGAATGAGCTTAGTCGCCGCACGAAAGCCGTATTTCGAGTGCGAGAAGGTTTCAAACGCTTTATCTTTGGAGGGCGTAACTTTGCCCGTCCAAGCATTGTTACTAATGCGAATGTTGAGCGGGTTGTTGATACGAATCCCACGATTGAGTTGTGATTTCACGATGTTTACCCCTTTGGGTGCGCCAATCATCAGCGCACCAATTATCAGAACAATGATGATTAGACGCATAATGATTACTCTGGCTCTGGCATCGAATAAGGCAGCTTATGAGCACCCACGAACCTAACACGCACATCATCTTTACGCGGTGTCACATTGGCACTAGCAAACGCCGTCAGCGCTGCATCATTGTCACCATGCATTCGAACGCCCATCACTAAATTGGCGGTGTCTTCGTAAGTGTCAAAGAAGTGGTTTACTGTTTGGCACTGTGTGCCCTGAAGTGTTACGGTGATTTCACCCCGAACACCTAGAAACGATTGGCCACCCGACCCACGCCCCAAACGGCTCAAGTGATAGGTTTCACCATCCAACAACGAAATCACTGACATGCCTTCATTCGGCGTATCTTCAATAAACACATCGTAAGCCATGCGAACCATTGGCTCGTATTCGTCAATTTGTGCTTGAGTTAACGCCGCATCCCATTCGATGCGCCACACACCCTCAACACTGAAAGCCATTTGGAGTACTTCATTTGGCTGTGGTGCAAAATCCTTAACCAATTGGTTAACACTCACGCAATCGTTGTAGCGAGTTGATGAGTCCAGAGCTAAACAAGTTGAGCTGAAAATATCGCTCATGCCGCTAACGGCTTGAAGTCGATACATTCTGTATGGTTCATCAGATGAATTGACCCAATCTACCCCATGAGAAAACTCACAATCACTTTGGATAAATTGAGCGCCGCCAGAGTTGTCTAGATTCGCTAGAAGGTCATACAAAAACTCAATCTTGTTGCGGCTGCTGCCCGTTGGTAAAGCTGGAAAGGTGGACATGATTAGTACTCCAATACCTGCGCTTTATCGGGCGCGGTTCCTGTTAGTGTGAATGTGGCGGCAGTTTCAACCGTGAGCTTTTCACCTGCCGTAAGCTCAAAGCCGTTAAGACTGATTAGCCCTGCATTGGCGCTACTGGCTTTGATGATGACGCCTTTACGGGCGGGATTAGCGGGTACCTCTAACGGCATTTCTCCGCTGTGTACTGAAAGCGCACTACCAGAGAGCACCTTGATTGTTTGCCCTGCTGCCAATTCAACGCTTGGCATGGTGCCAACATTCACCGACTGACCACTTTTAAGTTGAACATCAGGCAAGCTGGCAATATCGACTTGCTGACCATCTTCAATCTGCACCTTTGGTAGTGAGGAAACCCCCACGCTTTGCCCTGCTTCAATTTCGACTTTGGGTAACTCGGTCACCCCTACCGTTTGCCCAGGCAAAAAACTAACAGAGGGCATGGTTTGAATATCGAGCTTTTGCCCTTCCACTGGCGGGGTGAAATCACCCACACCATGCTCAAGAGACAGCGCCCCTTCGCCAGATAGAAGGATTCGGCCTAATGGCTTGCCATAGCGAAACACCGAGCGATTGGGTAGCGAGAAGCTTTCCCCTGTCGCGTCAATTTGCACCGATAACTTGCCCGAAATCGACTCAACAAAGAGCCATGTAGAATCAATGGTCAGGGGAATGGTTTGCCCCTTAGTGAGATTTAGGTTCATTTGCTTACCGCCTTAACCAGCACAAAGCCCAGTACCAACACAATCACCGCCATGAGTATCAATTGCTGCTTGTTGAGTGCGCTTTGTCCGTTGTCTTGTTTGAACTTCGCAAGCTCGGTGAGCTTGGCAAGATTCTCGGTGTTTTGAGCCGCTTGGTTACCCGCGAGCCCTGCCATCATTTGCAAGTTTTCGCTATTGGTTGAGCTGAACTCGTTGAGCGCACCCGCCGCGAACTTGAGACTGTTGTCCGTGTTGCGCTCCACTAAACCGAGCGATTCACTCATTGCTCCACTAGCGAACTCGTATGACTCATCTAGGGCATCCCCCGCAAAAGCAAAGGACTCATCCACCGTGTCACTGGCAAAATCAAGGGTTTGCTCGCCAAAGGCAAAGGCTTTATCCACGGCGCCGTGGTCGGTTGCGGTGATATTGAGCGTTGAATCGCTCACCCCGCTGACCGCTACGCCTAAGTTGTCGCCGTCAATGGCATTCTGACCACTGACGTTTTTAGTATTCGTTGTTGTATTGCTTGAGGAGCTACCGCCACCACCCATGCTACAACCTCCACTTTAGGTATTTGGCGTTGCCGTGGGTCGATTCCGTCACACCACCTAGCCGCTTGAGTAGCCTCACCACTAAAGGAAAATAAGAGTGACAAGCCATTGCGGTTAAGTCGTTTTGCTTCACGAACTCGGAAAGCACACGGGTAGCCTTGAGCGCGTTTTTTCCTACCGCCGCCCAAATGAAATAGGTATCGCCGCGCACCTCACCCGCCAGTAAGCAATCTACCCCTTCCCCTTGGATGTGATAGACACTAACGCGCCCCGCCTCAATCTCATGCAGCATCACTGCAAAGTCATTGGGGCAAGCACGAAAAGCGGGTTTGAGTGCGTCAATCGACGCTTGGCTTTTGGTGACGACGCGAATCATTTCTTTCGCATCCAAACGATGAGCACAGCGACCACGGCTACGACTATCAACCAAGTCGGCACACCGCCGCCCATGTTGATACCGCCAACGCTTTGCCCTGAACGGGTCGAGCCATAAGCAGAAGATGGACCAGCCGCGCCGCCACCTGCATTGATGGGCATCGAGCCGCTATTGGTCAGAGAATCAAAACCAATCATTTACCACCTCAGCTTGAACCAGATGACCAGCGCAATCACTGCGAAAACCATCCACTTTGCTTTGTTGATTTCCTTGGCGGTGAGGTAACCCAATGTCACCCCCGCCAAGCCTAAGTACGCTAACGGCATCACTTGCCCCCTTTGAGCGCAAAAGCAAAACCACCAAGTAGCACTAGCGCAATGAGCACGATGATTACCACGGTTTGCCACTGCATACCGCCAGAGGTGGTGTGCACGGGTTGCCCGTTGGGTTGCTGATAGTCGTTATTGTTGGCGCGGTTCTCGTCAGGGCTGGCAGATTTAGCTCGGTCTAACTCGTTATCCATCTTGATACCAAGCCAATCCTCACCAAAGCCACCGACCACATCGACGGCACCACCCACTAGTTCACCCGCACCCTCTAAGATGCCATCGAACCAACCGCCACCACTTGTGGCGGTTTGCGTCACACTAGGGTTTTCCATCGGTCACCCCCTTACTTTGGTTGTGCGATAACGCCCACTTGCTCAATCGCTTCAATCAGCACGGGCACACTTCCGTGTTGTGATTTATCAAGCTCGAATTGCAATTGCTTCATTGCATTAGTTGGCAAGCGACCCTCAACGCCGAAACCAGTGCGAACAAAATCAAGGCTGAACCAACCTGCGTTTTGCTCTAGACCTGAAATCGCCAAGTCAAAAGCGTTATCCGCTTTGGTAACGTTGATTTCTTCCACGCTGTCACGAAGCACACGAACACGGTCAATAGACGAGTCTTTGAAGTGCACACGCTTAAGTGAAAACAGGGGTGAACGCTCGGCAAAGTCGAACGGGGTGCGACCTGTCGCGCTGGCGAACCAAGTCAGTGAATAGATACGTGGTAGGTAAACACGCTTTGATTGTGCGGCTGTCGTATGAGAGCGAGCACGGATACTTGGCGCAGGCGTACCACCCGCTTTTGAGGCAAGCTGGATATACACAAACCAGATTTCGCCTTGCAGCGTGACCAGTTCACCAGTACGAACGCCGCCTTTGGTGCGAAGGGTTAAATCCGCAAATGGGATAACGTAGCGACCTTCTTGAGTAAATTGCTTACGGTGTTCTTGAAGGTCAACCAAGTCTTGACCTGTCAGGTTATACACTTCCTTACCGTTCAGCGTGATGCGTACACGCTCAACATCGGCAGGGTCAGTAATATCAGTGACCAGTTCGATGGATTGGTAAGTTGGACCACTCACCAAGCGCAGTGTGGCTTGGTTGCCCCAATTCACACCCTCAACAGGGTCTAAATCGAGTGGGCGCGGGTTAAATGGCGTGTTTAGTAGTTCCATAGCTTAAAACCACCCTGAGTTACCATTGATTTGCTCTTTGATAGGCTTGAGCGCGCCTACGTTGTTAATGACTGCCAATGCAATCAACATGACCACGATGGTCATTAGCATTGTTTTGTGCGTTGCTTTCATGTGTTTCCCCTGCTTCACAGCGTTGGAACGGTTAAAGGAGTAATTATCAAATCAGGTAGAGGGGATTTCGTCACTAAGGTTCAACCTATAGGTATAACTTTTAACCTATAGGTTGAAATGAGAGGTTAGCGGTAGTTTCGAGAGAGCCTTTTGCCCGTTTCGCAGTTCAGCGCGCCGCGCTCTAGGTTGCCAATGCCGTCACGAATAATCAGGTATTCAGCAATCGCTTTGCCGATACACTGCTTATTGACCTTGGCACTTTTAAGATCGGCCACTTCGTTAGAATGCACACCTTTTTGCTTGGCAACCCAATCAGCATCAACGCCAGAGTTCACGGCACCGAGCCACCACACGCTTGATTGGTTAGTGACGGTTTTGGGCACCTCCTGACCGCGCTGAAAAATGGTGTGAACCACATGACCAAACTGGCGACCACCACGAAGCAATTCACCTGTTTTGCCTTCAAGCTTACCTGACGTTTCCGCGCAGCTTGCCAGCTCCTCAATCACCACATGCAGCTTGGGTTTATGACCATCACCAAGCGCCCAAGCAATCGCGCTAAAGGTTTCAAGCTCAGACATACACGCGCCCTTTGGGGGAATGTAGGCGAGCTTAAACGAACATCCCGAACGGCGCCCTTGTACCGCCGCCTTGATAAACTTAGCGGGGTCAGTAAAGCCGTGGCACATTTGCCCGTGAAACTTTTGACCTGCGTAGTTGCGGTACGGGTCAAAGAACAGGGCTTGCGACTTTTTAGGTACTAGCCCCATGTATTTCACTGCACTGGTTTTGCCGCTACCCGTGCCGCCAAGGTACACGGTGTGCTCGGCGTCATGGGATGGGTTCGAGTTAATCGGGTTTACGATGAGAGTCACGCTCGGCCTCCTGCTGCTTTTTCAGTTCAAGGGCAGTGATTTGCTTTTTCGACGCCCACCACAAACCAAGGATTGCCAAGGCAAGGGTCATGACATTCATGTAATCACCACATTGGTCGAGCAGTGTCCCGCCGTATTGCTTGGCAACAGGGCGAGCCGCATTCACCACGCTTTGCTTGGCGCGTTCATCAAACTCAAAATCAATATCTTTGAGAATCGACACAGCTTGCTCAACCACCACAAGCCCCGTGGTGACCAGTGCATCAAACGCCTCACTGGTATCGACCTCTGACTGACTTTCAGTTGAAGCTAACGCGCCTTCTTGTGCTGACGGCTCATTGTTAAGGTTGGCAATGTACGCATCCAACTCATCAAGGTTGTCAGCGCTTGTTTCAACGGTTGGGTTACTCATGGCTATCGTCCTCCTCACTAGATTGTGGTTTGGCTAACATGCGCTTGATGGCAAACAGCAACACGACAATGACGCCAAGACAGGCGGCAACCTTAAAGATTTGCGGTTTCAGGCTTGCCTCTGGCGGTGTTGGCTCAGTGGTTTCAGTGGTACTTGGCTCGGTTGGTGGCAGCACTTCAGCGGGAGGGGTTACCGTAGGCGAAAAACTCTCAACGCTTTCAACAGTCGGTTCAACCGTTGATTCAACCGACTCGCTCACCGTTGGCTCAACCTTGTCAGATAAGGCTTTGAGCGCATCGGCGGTTTCGGTCATATTGTCAGTGCAATAGCCACTCACGGTTTTGCTCATTGAACTGTTGCCGCAGCTAGGGCACTTGTAATAGAGCAAGCCAAGGTTGCGACCGTTCTTGACCGTTTCCCCGCTATCTATCAAGCGACCTTCACCCACCATGTGAACGGTGGCAGTACTGCTGCAAACAGGGCACGGCACATAGCCGCGCACTGGATTGGGCGTTTTACTCATCGGTGGTCGCCTCCTCAATCACTGCATTCAACTGCTTTTCAAGCGCTTGTTTGCGCTGCGCTCGAATCACTCGGTTTGATTTGGCGACGAGTTTTGCTTTGTCTATGAGCTTGGGGTCTAAGCCAAGCATGGAAAGCGGGTCTGCACCGCCCATAAGGACTTTGGGCGCCAGTGATAAAAGCTCACTTGGTGACAGGTCTTTCACGGTATCAAACGCCGTTTCTAACTCCGCTTCCAGTGCGTCAATGGTGTTAAGGCGCGCAAGCTCGGCTTGGCACTCATCTTTGGTCATGGTTTTCATGGTGTTCCCCTGTCTCTCGACGTTGGTTGATTATTTATATTGATATGACATCTATCACATAAAATACATGCAGTTAGAGGTTTTAACTCCTACACTTAGGTTGGGCGTTGGGTTACTAGCACTGTTTAGACACTTCCAAATCTGAACTGGATTCAACGCCCATACCTTTCCCTATGATTGCCCCTGATTCACATCGTTGGCACTTCCTACGTTACACCTCTGGCGGCGAACTCCTCCCACTCTGGCGAGCCAAACCTATCTAGCTCGTTGAACAGGAAAAAGTTATCAATGATTTGTTGTTGTCTTGGTGGCGAAATTTTCTGCGTACAATTATTGCCACTAGACCAAGGCGCAAGCTCCCGCTTGCTTGTTTGAGCCTCCGACAAGTCGGAAGGCTTTTTGATGAGCTTCCACTCTATCTCATGGGTGAGCACTTCTAGACCGCTTCCACGTAACCCAATAACACGCGCTGTCATTTCGCCGTATTTGTTCTCTTTGGCTTCTTTCTTGGTGGTGATTGGGCGCATGGATTGAGGCAGTCTGTGGCCGCCCATGTAATCGAAAAAGGCAGAAAAGAAACCCGCATCAGCCGCACGGCGCGCCTTCTCAAAGGTGCAATATTCTTGCTCGTCGCTAATGCGTCTTAGCTCGCGCCATACCGTGACAGACGGTGTTTTTTGAAATTGGAACTGACGAAAACAGAAGGTGCGTGACCATGAGGTGACGTTTTTCACCGTGTCTTGCAGCTTGGCTTTCTTGTTATCGAGATCCGATAAATCCTCAAGCCCAAAGCCGTCAACGTTCTTAGAAATGTACTTGGCAAGATAAGCCACGGCGCCGCCTTCGGTGCCGTCCAACATCTTAGCTTCAAAGCGCGCTTTCATAGCTCGGTGTTTTGGGTCGCCGTTCTTGAAATAAAGCTCATCGCTGTCACGCTGAAATTGGTACTCCTGAAGCATTCTGATAAACACGGGCATTTGCTCAAGTGGCATGAAAAACACGCCGTGCCAATGCGGTGTGCCGTCTTGGTGAGGCTCCACGACTCGCATCCCGTAATAGGTTAAATCATTGCGCCCCGCCCATGCTCGAAAGCGATTCCAAGACATAGACAACCAAGCATGAGCACCTTTTGGGGTGCCACCGTCCCAATGGGTGTTTTCAATCCAGTATTCACCGCGCTTGGTGAGTCGGTGAAAACGGCTTGGTGCCGTCATAGTGATAAAAATGGCGGCGTGGTTGTTTGAGTCGGCATACTCCTGACAGCCAGCAATACGGGTCATGAGTTCGTGACGACGATTGACAGGGTTGGACTGTGACGACTCATGCACCTGTGACATTTCCACCACATCACCCTCAACGGATTCAATCGCCATGAGTTCTAACCATTCACGCTGTCGCTCTTGGCGAATCTTGAGCCACTCACACGCCGAAATCGACGCATAAGGGGAAATGTGCGGCGATACCATTCCCGCCGCCCTGCGCGCATTCTCAAACGCTGCAATGGTCTGTTTATCGATGGCTCGGCGCCATACGCCCTCATCAAGCAAACGAGCAAGGATGGAATAAGCCTCATCTTCATCGTTGGCGACTTCAAATTGAGGCATCCAAAGGCAAGCCCCAACATATTCATGAATGCGTTTAATCGCATCAAACGCCGTGCCGCCTGTTTTGGCGACAAGTTCAAAGTGAAAACTTGCGCGCCCTGAAAGCTCAGTAGCAAGGCGAGCACGTTTTAACTCTGTGTTGATTGTCCAATATGGCTCTGGCAATACGCCAAGTGCAGACGATGCCGCCGCGCTGCGTGACTCAATGAATTGCAATGCGCGCTTAAAGCCGTACTTACGAAAACGAACTGCTGACGCTTTATCAAGGTAGTTGCGAATGTCATTAGGTAGCTTGAACTTGTTAGCGACTCGGTGAGCGAACTCAAACACACGTTCTTTGGGCGTGGCACCACATAGCGGTTGATGCTTTTCCGCTACCATCGCCAAATGAGGCGCCGTGGCTTGGTTTTTCATCACATACGTTGCAAGCTCCTGACGCAGATTGGTCGGGAGCTTAGTCAACGGATTATTGGTGGTCTTACCGATTTTCTGCATTGATTAACGCTTAGTCCAAGTCAGAGGGTTAACGTTGAGTTTGCGAGCGCGTGGGCGGTTCAAGCCAAGCTCAGAACGTAGCTTTTGAACCATACGCGCCGACTTCTCACTCTTGTCAGGGTCGAAGTTGGCGCACCCCGCCATATCCTTACAGGGTGCATGTATTGGGTCGCTGATTGGTGCGTCAACAATTGAGATTGCTGGGGTATAGTCAACGTCCAAACTAAACCTCCAAGCTTTCTAACAGTTCAACGTCTTGCTTGAGCTGCAAATATACGGGATGCAAAAAAGCGAACTCAGGAGAGCTAGGGCTAAGCCAATCCAAACGAGCTTTGACTATCTTGAAAAGCTCCATCGCTTCGCTCGAATGCGAAAAGTCAATACTGATTGCATGTAGTGGCGTTTTCATAGTGCACCTCCGTTTACTGACTGCCAATCACTCATAGCTTCAGCATGGCGTTGGTCGATATACGCAGCGAGATCTTCAATTTTGATTAGTGATGGGCTGCGCTCAGAATCACGCAACTTGAAGGTAGGAACGGGAAAGTCACAAGCCTTCGCTCGTTGCTCTGCCGTTTTGGGTGTGATACCGAAAAACTCTTGGCATACCTGCTTTAGTTCCACCGTGGGACTTTCGAATCGTGCTAGTAGTGCAAAATTTGTGTTCATACTTCCTCCGTGTAGTACACTTAAAGGCATTAAAGGAAACTCCAACATCCCTCAAACACCCCGAAATAGCTTGCAGGGAATTATTGAGGATCAAAATCAAGAATACAACCCCAAAAGTACACGGAGAAATCTATATGGGAAGTTTTGAGGAACAATTAAAGGAACTAAAGAAACTAACCAACACCTCTAAGAACGTTGATTTAGCAAGGGTTTTAGGTAAGTCACCAAAGACTATTTCCAACTGGAAACACCGAGATCACATTCCTGAAGATATTTTCTTAAAAGCGCAGGAGATCGCAAAAACGGGCTCTCTCGCACCAAGGGGGTATCTTGAACTGAAGTTTTTTGATATCGAAGTGAGCGCGGGTCATGGCGCACTAGTCGAGAAGATTGAAGAATCAAGTTCAATGGTATTCAGTGAGCGCTTTATACGCCAAGAGCTAGGCTACAACCCCAACAATATCTTCTTAATGCCAGTGCGCGGCGATAGCATGAGTCCTACTCTGCAGAATCAGAGCATTGTGATGGTAAACCGTGTAGATGGTTTCACGACTGACGGTGTTTATGTATTCCGATACGATAGCCGCTTGATGGTGAAAAGGCTTCAGTTCTTGCCAAATGGAATCAAGGTCGTGAGTGATAATGCTGCTTATGAGCCGTGGGAGCTAAGTCGTGAGGATATTAAAGGGGCTGACTTTGAGATTATTGGGGAAGTGGTTTGGTCAGGGCAAAGGATGTAAAGGAGTCGAATGACTCCTCATTTTACTTTTGAAACTTATCAACCAACTTGTTCAAAGCTTCTTCGGTTGGCTTTCTAGGTCTTGGAAAGCTATTTCTGACATTACTACGCTTTTGCGCTTGTGCTATACGATTACCAAAGTAGCGCTTAAATAGTTCGTAGTCAGGTTTACTATCTGGTTCTACGTCATAAAAAGCTATTTTTCCGTAAATCGCACAAAGCCAGTCAGCACACTGTATCGTTTGGTAGAGTTTACTATCCACCTGAATAGGTGCTTCAATTAGCTGAAATTTCTGTTGCTGATGCATTTCGTAAATGGCATTTTTTACGATTTGTGTTCGAGTTTCATGATCATCCATGAAAATCAAAAACTGCGCATCCTGCCCTTTAAACTCATCATCTAAGCGCTTGATTATTTCTTTTAGGCTTGCTGTATATACTCGCTGAGGTACATGTCCTTCCTCACCGATATGCTTAGCTTCACCGACATAGAAAAGAAAACCACCATCTCGCGTGATTCGTTTAATGATTTGGTATGTAGAGTCAAGTAGAAAACGTTTAAACTTCTTCAGATTGGCAACTGAATACTGTTTTGACCCCTTCTTTTCCCAAGTAGAAAGTTGAAAAAACTCCCCTTTTCGCTCTGCTTTTTTTCGAGCTTCAGGGATATCGTAGTTACCGAATAAATCTTGCTTGAGCTTAAAGAAAAACGATGAGAATGATCTAACTTTAGAAGCAGGTAATACAAACCCTCCGAGTCCAAAGACAGGGTGTGTATTGTGGCTGGGATGTTCAGGAGAGACATAGGGGCCAACATGGCCAAATTCGTCAAGATAGACTATATAAACTTGCGTCATTGCATTTCCATGTTCCAGATACGCGGAAGCTCGACTAAAAAGCCGAGCCCCGAAATCAGCAGCAAACATATATAGTGCTTGCTTCTGGTGCAGACTATAGCCCAACCCAAAACATCTAGTCAACAGTTTTAGTTACTGGTTTTATATACATACAACGCATGAGTGGTACCCCTATAGTTCCCCTTAAACTTGGTTAAGCTATATATAGCAATGCATTAGATCCAATCGAGCATGGGCGCAACGGATAAGCGGTTCGCAGTGTATTTACTAGTTTCTTCAGGCTTCATATGGTGTTACTCGAAATCTTGATGCTGTATATATACATGAACTTGCTAGAATTGCCCCCAAATGTCCCCTCCATAATCATGTGGAAGAAGCAGGACAAATGACATCATTCAGCAGTGCAACGTATACTAAAAAGCGTCAAAACGCTTCATTGTAGACGTCGTCTTCAAAAATAGGTCGGAGATTATACACAGAGATTCGAAAACATTCAGAAAAAAAGCACTGCTCTCTATTGTTAACTGACGTATCGGACTCTATAAGACATTCAATTGTTCAGCGACAACCAAAACACTGAAGACAGAGATCTGCTCGCTGATTAGCTCAATTTGTCGGTAGTCCAAATCTTCAATGTCGTTTTTGTCGGGTTCATCAAGCCTAAGCGTAGAACCAAGCATCTTTTCCAACTCTTGAACGTCTTGTTCCGAGTATCTCTGCTTTATCTTACTTGTCTCCCCTAATGTACATTGGTACATCTTGAGCTCAGACAAATACAAAACGACCCGTTTCTTATCATCTTTAGTCAAAGATTCAAACCAAGGTGTTATTGGAAACGTTTCAGCATTGCGGCTTCGGATGTCAAAGCACTCCGAGTGTCTATTGTTCCACTCGACCAATAAATCAAAGCGGTCTAAAGTTGTTTCAGCGGCGCACGCCGAGAGTGGTAGAAGAAGCAGAATCCTACTAAAGTGCAGCTTCACTTATACACCTCCAAAACTTTTGTTCCGACCCACTTGTTGTCCATGTAAGAGGTTCTGCTATTTGCAAAACCCTGTCTTTTGAAATTTTAGAAACACTCGACATCGCCTCGCCAAAGATCTCCCAATCGTATTCACGAATTGTAATCATGGTTTCAACCGGCTTCCCTGTCACACTTGGACTAAAAAATATCTGATAGAGCGGTGTTGAAGCAATCGCAAAGCCCAACATTCCCCCCCCGATTAATAATATCGTGAACTTGTGATACTGCCGTTTTGCTTGATGGACTAAGTTGCAGGTCATTAACTTCACAATATCCCACTCTCAACATACCGCCTCCTTTCTCCAATGCCATATTATTATGCTGGTCATCGCACCGAAAAAAGACTGATTTAAGTTGAAGCCGGTCGTAAAAATCTCACTCAAACCACACTCTAGAATTGTGAACTGTGGCTGCTCTTATGTCGTCAACTCGGCTTTGCAACTTACAACTAGATACGCTGCCAACAATTCTATAATCGAGACTAACGACCTACCGAAGGAATTAGTATAAAATGAACAGAATTCGCAAACATAGGTGGACATGTGGATCAGAAGCTAATCAAACAACTAGAAGAAACGTGCTCGGCGCGAGGGGTTCGTTTAACGCCTCAGCGTAAGCGTGTGTATGAGCTGATTTGTGACAGTAATAAGGCCTCAAGTGCCTATGAACTCCTTGACCAACTCAAGGTCACTGAACCGCAGGCAAAGCCACCAACGGTATACCGAGCACTGGACTTTCTTTTAGAGCAAGGATTTATCCATCGCGTTGAATCGACTAACAGTTTTGTCTCTTGTTGTTCATTTGGTGAGCATAAGCACTACTCGCATCTGCTGATTTGTGACAAGTGCGGTAATGTCGTTGAACTACAAGATGATATTCTGATAGCCTTGCTTAATAGCAACGTTGAAAAACATGGCTTCCAGTTTTCAAATCACGTCATAGAAACTCATGGCACATGTCAGACGTGTTCATCATTGGAAGAATCGAACAAATAGAAGAAGTTATGCGCGCTGAATTTGTAAATCCGTTTTTAGCCTCATTGATGAATGTGCTAAAAACGATGGCTTCAATGGAGATCAAGCCACTTAAGCCAAGAATAAAAAAAGACGAGATCGCTCGAGGCGATGTGTCTGGCCTCATCGGTATGGTAGGCACACAAACCCGTGGTTCAATGTCGATTACGTTTGAGGAAGGGCTTGCCCTTGAAATCATGCAGAACATGCTGGGTGAAAAACCACATGGGTTGAATGAAGAAGTGACCGATATGGTGGGTGAGATCACCAACATGGTGACGGGCGGAGCGAAACGTATCTTGGCAGAAAACGGCTTTGATTTTGATATGGCAACACCGGTTGTGGTATCAGGTAAAGGCCACACCATCCGACACAAATGCGATGGCGCGATCATCATCATGCCATTTACCTCAGACTGGGGTAATGCGTTTATTGAAATTTGTTTTGAATAAACACATATCGCTAAAATGCAAAAAGGGCGTCATGATTATGACGCCCTTTTACTATCTTTGGTAATGCCTTGAGGGTTATTCCCCCGCCACCTTCATCGACTCCAGCAAAATCGAGCCAGTTTGGATTTGTGAACGTGTCTCTACATCATTACCTACAGCAACAATTTGTTGGAACATTTGTGCCAAATTGCCCGCAACCGTAATTTCAGATACTGGGAATTGGATTTCACCGTTCTCAACCCAGAAACCTGCTGCGCCGCGCGAGTAGTCGCCAGTTACGATATTCACGCCCTGCCCCATCACTTCAGTCACCAATAGACCAGTTCCAAGCTGCTTGAGCATGGCGTCAAAGTCTTGGCCTGTCGATTTTACGTACCAGTTGTGGATGCCGCCAGCATGACCAGTTGGCGTCATGTTCATTTTACGCGCCGCATAGCTGGTTAGAAGGTAGGTCGCCAGTTTACCGTCTGTGATGATGTCCATGTCGCGCGTAACAACACCTTCATTGTCAAACGGGCTTGATGCCAGTCCGCGTAGCACGTGAGGCTTTTCTTGTATCGAGAACCAATCTGGCAAGATTTGCTCGCCCAGTTTGTCCAATAGGAATGAAGACTTGCGATACAGGTTACCACCACTGATACCCATCACGAGGTGACCTATCAATCCAGTCGCAACATCGTTGGCAAACAGTACTGGGTATTGACCAGTTTTGATCTTTCGTGCGTCAAGACGCTCAATCGTTTTCTTCGCTGCTTGCTCACCTACAGACTCAGGTGTCCAAAGATCGTCACGATGGCGAGCGAGTGTATAGCTATAGTCTCGCTCCATGTCACCGTTTTGGCCTTGGCCGATCACGCTGCAACTTATACTGTGGCGGCTTGATGCGTAACCCGCTAGCAGGCCGTGAGAGTTACCATAAACCTTTACCCCATAATGACTATCGTAGCTCGCGCCATCACTTTGTTTGATTTTGTCGCTGTACTCCAGCGCTGCCTTTTCAGCAGCAATGGCTTTTTGCGCCGCCATATCTGGGTTTGGCTCATCAGGGTGGAAGAGATCAAGGTCTGGAATATCAGTCACCATAAGCTCTTTTGGCGCAGGGCCTGCGTATGGATCTTCTGACGTGTATTGAGCAATATCCAGCGCAGCTGCTACCGTTTGAGCAATCGCTTTTTCGCTCAGGTCAGAAGTTGAGGCGCTGCCTTTTTTCTGTCCACGGTAAACTGTAATACCTAAAGCACCGTCACTATTGAACTCAACGTTTTCCACCTCGCACATACGCGTCGATACGCTAAGCCCCGTGCTTTTGGTGATCGCAACCTCGGCCGCATCTGCACTTACCGAAGCCATGTCCAATGCTTTCGCAACTGCCGCTTCTAGCTCAGCTTTTTGCTGAGCAACTTGCTCTCTTACGTCCATATTTATCTAATTCTTTGCTAATAACTGAGTCTAGAATAACAAGGTTTTCGCATTCTCCCCAGATTTCTTGCTAAAATAGCGGATATTCGTAATGAGATAGTGATATAGGCAGACATCATGGCACGCAAAAATCAGAAAGCGCCTTGGGAAGAGGAAGAAGAGATCATTTGGGTAAGTAGAACCGAAATGAAGAACGACATGGAAGAGTTGCAAAAGCTCGGTGAAGAGCTCGTTGAGCTAAAACCTGCTGTGTTGGATAAATTCCCACTTAGCGAAGATCTGAGAGAAGCGATCGCAGATGCGCAGCGCTTTAAAAATGAAGCTAGGCGTCGTCAGTTGCAATACATTGGTAAGCTGATGCGTACCGAAGATCCTGAGCCGATTCAAGCGGCGCTCGATCGTGTACGCAACAAGCATTCACAATCTACTGCAGCTCTACATAAGCTTGAGCAATTGCGCGACCGTATCATTGCTGAAGGTGATGAGGCGATTGCAGCAGCAATAGCACTTTATCCTGAGCTAGATCGTCAGCGCCTGCGCCAGCTTGCTCGCCAAGCAAACAAAGAGAAGCAAGCCGGGAAGCCTGCAAAAGCATTCCGTGAAATCTTCCAAATGCTTAAGCACGAAGAAGAGCAAGAGTTTTAAGACTGTTCTCGACTGAGTATCACGAAAGGCAACTGAGCAGTCAGTTGCCTTTTTATTTATGGGCGCTAGTGCGCCGCCTGGACAAACTCAGCCAATGCCGCATTCGGATGCACATCCGTCAGCTCACCAATGTCCCCTTGCGCTTCAATGCAGCCATTCGCCAAATAGGCAAAGCGATTCGCTATGGCGCGTGCATCACTTAAGTGGTGCGTTACCATGATCACGGTGACTTGTTTCTCGCTCGCTAGCTGTTTCACCACACTCAGCATTTCTTTACGAAGAATAGGATCAAGGGCAGAAAAAGGCTCATCAAGTAGCCATATAGGATGAGGCTGTACAAAGCAACGCGCAAGCGCCACCCGCTGTTTTTGACCACCTGATAGCTCTGAAGGGAGTCGCGTTAACATCTCTCCGAGCCCGACTTTTTCTGCTGCATTACGCACTGTCTTTCTGTCAGCTTCATTGAGTTTAAGAGCGGGACTTAGTCCTAAGCCAATGTTGTCAAACACTGATAGGTGATCAAAAAGATTGTGCTCTTGAAATAGCATCGACAACGGCCTTTGATGAGGCTCAAGCCTATCGATGTCCTTCCCCTCTACTTGAATTGCCCCGGATTCAGGCTGACAAAAGCCAGATACTAGTGCCAACAATGTCGATTTTCCCGCACCACTTGGACCAATCAACGAGACGATGTCGCCTTGGCTTACTTCAAGTTCAAAGTGGAACCAATCACTATGGTAGCGATAGGCGACGTTATTTAGGTGCAACATGACGAGAGCCTTCCTGAAAGTGTTTTTTGGTTGAGCTAGCTTTTCTAGACGTTCTATTCAGTGTATCGGTCAGTGAAAAAATACCGATACTCAATGCAAACAGCACCAAGGATACTACGGCAGCCGATTCGAGCTGATAGCTGCCCATAAGCTGATAAAGATACAGTGGCAGGGTATTAAAATTTTGGCTACCGAATAGGGCAATCACGGTAAGGTCACCCATAGACAAAATGAAGCTTATCGAAAATGCATGCAGTATCGGTGCTCGAATAGCGCGCCATTCCATCAACCAAAATCGGCGCAGTCCGTGCATTCCGAGACTTTGCCATAGCGGATAGTATTGACTAGCAAGGCGCTGCATCGGCTGATTCAAGGTCTTAATCACATAGGGCAGCGCCATTAGGGCATTGACCAACACGACAATGCCAAACGCTAGGCTGAACACATTTGTCATGCCTCGCAGCATCAAGAAGGTAGCAGTACTAAGGACTAACGCTGGTGTCACCAGAATAACGGTTCCCACAAGCTCAAGGCTGTCCGCTCGTCGAGCTTGGGACTTAAGCCTAAAAACCCGCGTTGTTGATAGCAAGACAACGCCCACCAGCAGAGCAATACTCCCTGCTAATGCCGCCACTTGCAGCGAAGTACCCATAGCACTCCAAAAGCGCGAATCGGTAAATACGTCAAACAATTTCGAGTTCAAACCACTGAGCAAAATAGCCAGAATCGGAGGTATCACGAGCATTAGGGTTGCCATGATCCAAATGCTATCCCAGCCCTTTTTAAACACCGTATCTTTGGGTTGCAAGCTAGACGTCGCGTGAAAATTACTCTTACCGGAAACGGGTTTACTAAATCGTCCAACAAACATCACCAAAACGGCACAGATTACCATTTGCCAAAGTGCTAGCACCGCGCCAGTGGGCAAATCAAAGTCGAACTTAATCGCTTGATAGATAGCCAGCTCGATGGTGGTCGCTTGTGGTCCGCCCCCAAGTGCCATGACAGTTGCAAAGCTAGTAAAGCAAAGCATAAACACCAAACCAATAACGTGAGGAAGATGCGACTTTAGCCTTGGCCATTCCACTAACCGAAAGCATTGCCAACTGTTCATGCCAAGATGAAGTGCCAACTTTCGCTGCTCCTCTGGCACGCCCTCTATCGTTACCAACAATAGCCGAGTAGCAAAAGGCAGATTGAAGAACACGTGAGCGAGCAAAATACCATTGAGCCCATAGATGGAAAAAAGCGCTGAGCCACCAGCGAACCATTTGGCAATCACTCCTTGGTTACCATAGATAGCCACAATGCCAAACACGCCAACAAGCACAGGCATGACCAAGGTTGTGGCAAACAGCTTGAGTAGCCACTCTCGCCCCCAGAAATGGCGACGCGAAAGCGCATGAGCCACGGGGACAGCAAGTCCAACACTTAACAGCGTCGAGAGGCTAGCTTGCCAGAAACTGAATTTGGCCACGTGCTGATAATAAGGATCTCTAAACAGCAGACTAATATCATCAATGGAAGAATAGGAAAGCAGTGTCCACAAGGACGCAACGACATATAGGCCAATGAGCAGCGCAACCACTAAGCCGGCTTTGGGAATTCGAATCACAGTGACCTCTAGGGAAGAACAAGATTTCCAACGGTACGTTATTCTCTAGTAAGAATAACGTACCGCCGAATAGACAGCGTTACTTAATCAACGCAGATTGCCATTCAAGGATCCACGCCTTGCGATTATTCGCCACTTCGTCAGGAGAGAAAGACAACGCCTTGGCGGGAATGGTTAGGCTCTCAAACCCAGCGGGTAAGTTGCTATCCACCACTGGGTACATCCAGTTACCCGTAGGTATGTTGGATTGAAAGCTATCAGAGACAATAAACTGCATAAACTCATCGGCAAGTTTCTGGTTGCTGCTTCCTGCCACCTTGGCAGCAACTTCTATTTGAGTGTAGTGACCTTCTGCAAAATCAGCCGCTGCGAAACGTTGGTCTTGCTCTGCAATAATGTGGTAAGCCGGAGATGTCGTGTAAGACAGCACGAGATCCGACTCCCCTTCTAAGAACATCGAATACGCTTCAGACCAACCCTTAGTCACAGTGACGGTTTTCTTCGACAGTTGCTGCCATGCAGCGCTTGAATCATCCCCATACACAGACTTCATCCACAGCAGTAAGCCTTGGCCTGGTGTCGACGTGCGTGGGTCTTGGTAAATCACTTTAAGGTCATCACGCTGTTCAACCAACTCTTTAAGGCTTTTAGGTGGGTTCTTTACCTTCTCTTTGTTGTACACAAAGGCAAAGTAGCCGTAATCAAATGGGACGAATACCTCATCACTCCAACCATTCGGCAATACTACCGATGACAAATCAGCACCGTGGTTAGCAAGCAGCCCCGATTTTTTCGCCTCGCTCATTAGGTTGTTATCAAGACCAAGCACGACATCTGCTTGAGTGCTGCTGCCTTCCAAGCGAAGTCGGTTGAGGATAGACACGCCATCATCAAGCGCTACATAGTTGAGATCGCAACCACATTGGGCTTCGAATGCTTTTTCAATCGCAGGGCCTGGCCCCCAATCGGATGCAAATGAGCTGTAGGTATAAACGGTCAGCGATTGTGCCGATGCTATGAGTGGAGTTGAAAAAAGTGCTGTCGCTAACGCGATTTTGCTGATTGAGTGGTTTTTCACTGGTTCTGTCCTTAGTTATTGTTTTGAGACCCAGAGAAAACGCGCGATGTGGGAGTGCATCCAATAAATTGGAGCTAGAGTGTCTACTTAGCCGATTAATAGCAAAGGAGCCTCATCCCTACGCCAGCATTATCTGGATCAGGGCTGTTACTTAACGTACGCGGGTATCAGGCTTGACCTTCTCTCAGCACCACTGCTAGTGCACCCCGTGAGTTACAACCTTTGAGGGCGAATTGTAACCTTTTCGTCACAGATTCGCCAAATCTATCCTTAATATTCGTTAGCTAACGTCGATCTATCGCTGATCGTAGCCCCAACGCGGCACTAGATTTTGTTCCAGCCCCATATGATCGAGCACCCTAGCCACGATAAAGTCCACCAAATCTTCAATAGATTTGGGCTGATGATAAAAGCCAGGCGCTGCAGGCATAATGGTGACCCCCATTTGGGAGAGCTTGTGCATGTTCTCAAGGTGGATGGTTGAGAACGGCGTTTCACGCACCACCAACAGCAGTTGCCCTTTCTCTTTGATCACTACATCAGCGGCACGCTCTATTAGGTTATCTGACATGCCGTGAGCAATCGCTGCTACGCTACCCGCCGAACAAGGACAAACTATCATCTGCTTCGGCGCAGCTGAACCAGAAGCCACGGGCGAGAACCAATCTTCTTTACCACACACAATCAGCTTTTCTGGCTTGCAGTTTAAATGCTCTGTCAGAGCTTTGTGGGCAGCATCTGGGCCGCTTGGCAGCTTAATATCATGCTCGGTGGCAAGCACCACGCGTGCTGCCGACGAAATCAATAGATACACGGTGTAATCTTGAGCAAGTAAACACTCGAGCAGGCGCATACCGTAAGGCGCCCCAGAGGCACCAGTAAACGCAAGGGTAATGGCTTTGTCTGCCGATTTCATTAGGCTAACGCCTCCAATAATTTCTGATGAATACCACCAAAGCCACCGTTACTCATCACCAAGATCTGATCGCCAGGCTCACCCTGCGCTGCAATCTTAGCCACCAACGCATCAATGTCGCTGTCAACTTGAGCGGGCTGGCTGCACGCATCGGCAATGTCTTGTACCGACCATTCAATACTGTCTGGCTGAAACAAGAACACTTGGTCGGCTTTAGTGAGTGATTGGGCAAGCGTCTCTTTGTGCACACCACGTTTCATAGTCGCACTGCGCGGCTCCAACACCGCGAGAATACGTTTATCGCCGACCTTGTTACGCAGACCATCTAACGTCAGTTCAATTGCCGTTGGGTGATGGGCAAAGTCATCGTAGACCGTCACCTGATTCACTTCGCCTTTTAACTCGAGGCGTCGCTTGGTGTTGATAAACTTACCCAGTGCCTCACACGCTAAATCTGGCGTAACACCTACGTGTCTTGCACCTGCAATCGCCATCAGTGCATTATCGACATTGTGGTCACCCACCAAATCCCATTTCACCTCGCCCACTTTCGCACCATGCAAGAACACTTCAAAATGAGAGCCGTCGGCAATCAGTTTGTTAGCGTGCCAATCTGCACCAGCACCCGTATGTTCAACTTCACTCCAGCAGCCTCTACCTAAAACATCTCCGAGCGCTTTGTCGCTTTTCGGTGTCATGATCCTTCCGTTACCCGGAACCGTGCGTACTAGATGATGGAACTGCCTCTTGATCGCTTCAAGATCATCAAAAATATCCGCATGATCAAACTCAAGGTTATTCATGATCAAAGTGCGAGGATGGTAGTGAACAAACTTAGAACGTTTATCGAAAAAGGCACTGTCGTATTCATCCGCTTCGACCACAAAGAACATCGACTCACCCAGCCTCGCCGATTGTCCAAAGTTGCCCAAAACGCCGCCCACCAAGAAGCCTGGTGTATAACCGCAGTCTTCTAAAATCCAGCTAAGCATACTCGAAGTCGTAGTTTTTCCGTGCGTTCCAGACACGGCCAATACCCAGCGATCATGCAAAAGAAATTCCTGAAGCCATTGAGGTCCAGAGGTGTACTTAAGGTTGTGATTAAGGACATATTCGACACAAGGATTACCTCGACTCATCGCATTACCAATCACTACGAGATCGGGCGCTGGGTTGAGCTGCGCAGGGTCAAAACCTTCGATGATTTCGATTCCTTCCGATTCCAATAGAGTGCTCATTGGTGGATAGACGTTTGCATCACTGCCCGTGACTCGATGCCCAAGTTGCTGGGCCAGTACAGCAGCGCCACCCATAAAGGTGCCGCAGATGCCAAGGATATGAATATGCATAACTTGCTCTCTTAAATTCCGTTGCGTCTTAGTTTACGCCATTGTCGCTATATATACCCAAAGCGTGTGTTAAAAGCGAGAAAGTTAGTGGTTAGACAAATAAATGTGACATTCATCATACAAATTACCACTCTGTACTCTTACTTCATTACCATTAAAAAGTTCTGCCCCCTACAATATCCATGTGTGTTGATGAATACCCCCAACTCGCGCAATCGTTTGATTTCGCGTCATTCCACACACATACCCCCAAGAAAATAAGTAAAAAGTTAAGGATATAACATGTCTGATATGCGCACCCTTGGCGAATTCATTGTTGAGAAGCAACATGATTTCCCCCACGCTAGCGGTGATCTCTCCTCTCTTTTGTCCTCGATTCGACTTGCTGCAAAAATTGTAAACCGAGAAATCAACAAAGCTGGCCTTGTTGATATCACAGGTGCTGTTGGTACAGACAATGTTCAAGGCGAAGCTCAGCAAAAGCTCGATGTCTATGCGAATGATAAGTTCAAAGCCGCGCTAGAAGCACGTGACCAAGTTTGTGGTGTCGCGAGTGAAGAAGAAGATGAGGCAGTCGCGTTCAATAAAGAGCTCAACAAGAACGCAAAATATGTTGTGTTGATGGATCCATTGGATGGTTCGTCAAACATCGATGTCAATGTCTCGGTCGGTACTATTTTCTCTATTTACCGCCGTATCTCACCAGTAGGCACACCTCCAACTCAAGAGGACTTCCTACAACCAGGCAATAAACAAGTCGCGGCTGGTTATGTAGTCTACGGCTCGTCAACCATGTTGGTATACACAACAGGTAAAGGCGTAAACGGCTTCACTTACGACCCATCTATCGGTAGCTTCTGTCTTTCACACGAAAACATGTTGATACCTAAAGATGGAACTATCTACTCAATCAACGAAGGTAACTACATCCGCTTCCCTATGGGTGTGAAGAAGTACATTAAGTACTGCCAAGAAAACGTACCAGAAGAGAAGCGTCCATATACCTCACGCTATATTGGCTCACTCGTATCTGATTTCCACCGTAACCTACTTAAGGGTGGTATCTACCTTTACCCAAGCACGCAGAGTCACCCTAGCGGTAAACTGCGTTTGCTGTATGAGTGCAACCCAATGGCATTCATCATGGAACAAGCGGGCGGCGTCGCGTCAGATGGTACCCAGCGTATTATGGATATCAAGCCGACAGAGCTTCACCAGCGCGTACCATTCTTTGTAGGTTCAAAGAACATGGTTGAACAAGTCGAATCCTTCCTCGAAGAGTACCAAGACTAATAACTTCGAAGTGCCTCTCAATGAGGCACTTTTTGTTTTAAAAGTAACCAAGTATACTGACTGTAAACGATTCGTGTTTCAGCCCTCAGTTCCTTACGCCTAAAGGAATATCGAACAAAGAAAAGGAAAGTCAAAAATGAGCTTAAACAATGTACCTGCGGGTAAGTCACTCCCAGATGACATCTATGTCGTCATTGAAATCCCTGCAAACGCTGATCCCATCAAGTATGAAGTCGATAAAGACTCTGGTGCCGTATTCGTTGACCGCTTTATGTCAGCCCCAATGTTCTACCCTTGTAACTACGGCTATGTAAACCACACTCTATCACTGGATGGTGACCCGGTAGACGTGCTGGTTCCAACTCCGTACCCGTTGATGCCAGGCTCAGTGATTCGCTGCCGCCCAGTAGGGGTACTGAAAATGACCGATGAGTCAGGCGAAGATGCTAAAGTGTTCGCAGTTCCACACAGCAAACTGAGTAAAGAGTACGACCACATCCAAGATGTAGACGATATTCCAGAGCTTCTAAAAGCGCAAATCACGCAATTCTTTGAGCGTTATAAAGAACTAGAAGCAGGCAAATGGGTGAAAGTCGATGGCTGGGCAGATGTTCAAGCTGCGCGTGATGAAATCCAATCATCGTATGAACGCGCTCAAGGCAAGTAGGCTTTAGACAACCGGTTTACTCCGACTGACTAATACAAACATCAAAAAGGGCTCACCAACTTGACGTTGGTGAGCCCTTTATAAATCGTGGAGGTTTTAGTAAGAAAGAGGACGTTAATAGCGACTTCGAGACGCTTTGCCGTTGTTATACCAAATCCGAAACGTCGGTCGGATATCATCGCAAATACCGCGATACAACTCGCCTTTTTTACCGAGTATTTTCGGATCTTGCTGACAGTACTCCTGTCGGCCTTGCTCGTAGCCTGCTGAATACGCTTGATACAATTCGCTATCAACACTGACATGTGATGACTGCTTCAATTCATCATCACCCTGTTTTTCATAGCCAACCAGCGCTTGCTGCTCTCCAAACTGAAACCAATCTTGCTGCGAGGTACTGCTCGGCTCGCTTTTTTGAGCGCACGCCACCAGTGTCGCGGCAAACAATGAAACCCAAATTATTTTCATTGCTCCTCCTTATTACCTGCGTCGCCGTTTGCCAGAGAAATCGCTTAATCAACGGCGATTGCGAGCATTCTTACCTCGCCAGTACTCTTCGTTATAGCGGCGGTCGAGGTCATTGCAAATGCCATAATAAATTTTACCATCATAGCCAAGTATAAATGGATCCTGCTTACAATAGTCCGCTTTACCTGTTGCATAGCCTGCTTGATACTGAGCAAATAGCTCAGCGGACAACTCAGGGGCTTTTTTTGCCAAATCAGATTGGCTTTCAATGATGTAACCTTTCATCGCCCATTGATAACCAAAATCTTGCCAGCTTTGAGCGCTTTCTTCGGTTGGTGGTTTGAGCTGCACACACCCTGACAACAGCACAAATGCCGTAACCATTATCCCTTTTCTAAACATAGATCCTCCTTGCCACTTAGGGTTGTACGAGCCACAACCCCATCGGCATCACTGTTTATCAATCCACTTCAAATTGGTATAGGAAGGTGACAGAGCTATACAGACCAGAAACGGCTTCGACATAGAAGTCTTCAATAATGCGATAACGCACCGTAAACTCACCCAACGAGTTGAAGATACCCACGCCATATTTAACCTGTAACCCTGGCAATACGTAGCCGCTTACCGTGACCTGAGAGTCATCCCCAGAGCCTGCTGTATCGAGTTGCAGATCTTGCACACCAAATGCTTGGCCAATATCACCAACCACTTTACCGCTTCGCGCTAGACTCAAACCAATCAACGTCGTCGTTAGGGCGTTGCCGCCAGTTTCACCATCGATATCTTGTCCACGCAACAAGTAAGAAAGCGCGTTCGCCTGCGGCATGGTTGGATCCGAGAAAATATCAATTTTCGGCTCAGTCGCAAGACCAGATACTTTCACACCCGCCTTCACATCATCTGCCGTTGTATCAGGGTTACGGATTGCCGTGATGTTGACGTAGGGTTGATCGACTGGGCCTGTCAGGAGGATCTTACCTTCTTCAATCAACAAGTCCTGACCAAATGAGCTATATGAACCATCGATGATATTGATTTCACCCTGTACAAATGGCCCTTGGTCTTTTTGAGACACATGCAGTTTACCGCGCAGTCCGCCCTTAAGACCGAAGGCTGAGATAGTAAAGTCGTTACCAATGGAAATCGACACATCAGTCTCAACGTTAAATGGTACCGCCGCTTCTTCATTGACAGGGGTCATATCTGGATTCAATAACACTTGGTCGCTAGAGACAGCGACCGCACTTTGCGGTAGCTCCTCTACCAAAATACGCCCCCAAGGCAATCCGATAGAACCGGTGATTTTCGCTAATGTCGGATTGGCCTCAATCGTCATGTCTGGCACCACCTTCACTTTCACCATAGGTGGTACGTCAACATTAAGCTCATCAGCAAACACTCTTAACTTGGTTCGCCACGCTTTTAAGTCTTGCCAGTTACCATCACCTTCCAGCTTAAGCTCACCATCATTGGTTTGGATATTTGCATCAAGCAGCGCATTGTATCCATTGAAAGCAATATCGACCTTGCCAGACTCAACCTGAATCGGCGAGATATCACCTTGCAACGACAAATCCGCAACCGAGAACTGCCCATAAAGCTCTGGATGCAACGCATCACCCTTGATCTTAATGTCCGCCGCTAAATTCGCCTTCAACTGGTTAAATTCACCCACCAACGGCTGCAAAAAATCGAGATTAAATGTTGAAAGATTCAACTCACCATCAATCGTTTTTTGTTCGGCGAGCACATTTGGCAAGGTCACCTTACCAGAGAGGTCACCATTGTCGGTCACATCAATCAGCCAACTCGCGTCAAGCTTGTCATCGGCTAGGTTTGCTTTCACGCTCACCGACTCCCAACCCACCACCAATGGCGTTTCTAGATTTTGAGTCACGGTACCTTTTGGTAGTGCCACATCCAACTTCACTTGTGGGGATGTCTCAGGCGCCCATTTTGCCCAAGCAGTAATATTCGCACTGCCCTCTACCAGCATGTTTTCTGGGATATAAGCCTTAATTTGCTCAAAGTCGAAGTTTTTCACTGTGACTAAAGCTTCACCAGACTGCCCCGCCTCGATGTCTTTTTCGAGACATACTCGAGAGTCGGCCTGTTTCCAGCAATGCGCAGCAACATTGGCCACTTGCTTATCAATATCGACTTTGATTGCCACTGGCTCAGTTAAATCAAGAGGGCCTTGCTCAGTCTCAAGATGCACTTTCGCCAACTCGCCATCCCAAACTAGGTTAGGCTTATCCGTGAGTTTACCGCTGACCGCTAGATTTAAAGACGCTATCTTAGAAACCACATCTAGAGCTAGCGTATGTGCTGCTTGAGTACCGGAGAGTGTCAGACTAGCGGAATCGACAACTTGATCTTGATAGTTAACGCCGCGCGCATTGAGTCGGAGATCCGCTTGCGCGCTCTCAATTGGCAGAGGTTTAGCCGTACCGGATAGAGTTAACGCCTCAAGACTTGCTTCGTCCTTCCACTGAATCTTTTCGATACTAAGATCAGTGGCAATATCCGGCTCTTTCATGTCCCCCTTGAGGTTAAGCTTACCGCGTAGAATACCAGAGAGATCCGGCACTGATTTCGCCAGTTCGGGGAAATCGATATCGACGCTCATATCCCAGTTTTGATCAAGCTTACCGCGTGCATTGAGCTGGTTAGGACCATGGGCGACCGAAAGCCCTTGGGTATCGACCTTGAACTCCCCTTTACCGGTTTGATCGGACGCATCAAGCTGACCTTTGATGTTAATAGGGTAGTTTCTAAGTATGCCGACGATATCCAATGTCGGCATTGACACTTGCCAGCCCCCTGCATCAGTGAGAGAGCCAGACGTCACTAATTTGCCGCTAATATCGCCCTCGGCTTCTGGCCACTGCAAACCCGGCTGAATGTTAGTGAGGTTAATATCGCCTTGCCAATTCACAGGTGCCGACCAGTTCGCCATCACTTGACCCGCAACATTACCGCCTAGCGTGTCAATGGAAAGCTTACTCAAATCAATATGCTCTAAATCGCCAGCACCCTCCAAATCCACAGCAAGGTCAGGAATCTCTTTGCCTGAAGCTGACGCCGCTAGATTAACTTCATAACCTTCTAACGAGCCTTTCGCTCCTAAGGTATCGATAGATACTTGGTAATCTGATTCACCGCTCAATGGCCAATTTGCTTTGGCGCTCGTAATGGTTGCATCAAATGGAATTGTCGGCTCTAGCGGTTGAACTTGTCCTTTTAATAAGCCCGAAATGAGTCCTGAAAACTCACTATCAAGCTGAAGAGTTTGCACACTACCCGAAGCATTGAGCTTCAGCTTCTGTCCCGTAAAATCGGTTTGCTTAAGGTGCGCGCCTAAATCAAGGTCAAGTGGATAGCCATCTTTCAGGGTCACCTTGCCTTGTAGACTGGCATCGACCAACGGCATTTCCAGCTCTAGCGCTGACACATCCACATCGTGCTTACCCGCCTTACCAACGAGCTTGAGCCTATCGACAATCACAGGCTCAGACTGATCGAGTTTAAAATCGAGGATCTCAATCCCGGTAATATTGACGAATAGAGGGATTAATACCTCAGGCAGTTCAATCGCCGCCGCAGGTTCGTTTGATGCCGCCGGTGCTTCTTCACTCGTTTGTGCAGTTTCCGTTGCAGGTGGCAGCGCAACCACAGGAGAGGTTAACTTTGTCTCGCCGACCGTTAAGTTAGAGCCCGTCATCGACAGTGCGGTTGAAAAGCTATCCCAACTCACCTTAGTGCCAAGAATATCCAAATGAATATCGTCAAAATTGACCTGACCAATCGCCACTGGAATTGGCAGCGTTATTTTGGTTAATGGCTCTGTAGGCTCGGGAGAGGGCTCGCTTGGTGCCACTTCCGGCATACTAAAATCAAGCCCTTGAATCGCCAGTTCATTCACACAGACTCTTGGATCTGACAGGCAATTGAGATCGACAGCCAGCGTCAGCGATTGCGCATTTAAGTCAATAAACAAGCTTTCATCTTTAAAGCTCACATCGTTAATCGTGAATCTGGGAAACAGCGCCCCTTGTGTCTCACCTACTTCAAACTGTGGCAAGGCTTTATTTACCCCCCACAATACGCTGTTAAGACCGGCATTGGTAAACAGTGCAAACGCTAACGTCGCGAGAATCAGTAAAATCAGAGTAATGAGGCCAATTGAACACCATTTGGTGACTCGCCAAACTTTCGACATCATAGTTCAGGCCCTAAGCTAAAGTGAATGCGCCATTCGGCTTGCGGTTTAGTATCCAGTCCTTTCGCATAATCGAATTTAACCGGGCCGACTGGAGAGACCCAACGTATGCCAAAACCGGCACCACGCTTCCATTCGGGATCGTCATCAAAGGCATCACCAACATCAACAAAGGTAGCCGCCCACCAGTTACCTGTTAGGCGATATTGATATTCAAGGCTGCTGGTCGCGAGATATTGGCCACCCGTTTTATTACCCGCATCATCGACAGGGGAAATGCTCTCGTAATCGTAACCACGCACACTGTTGTCACCACCAGCATAAAAACGCAGCGATGGGGAAAGTTTGGAAGGATCACTGGCAATGTTGGCACCAATATCCACCTTGAACAAACCACGATGATTCTCACCTATGCTAGATATCCAAGTCGAGGTACCGCGAAGCCTAAACACCGAGGTTTCAGACAGCGCCCGCTCGTCACCTACTTCAAACATAATAGTTTGTTTGTTGCCACTCATCGGCAAGACGCCACCGCGTGAGACGACGCGAGAATAAGAAAGCCCGGGCAACACAAACTGACCTAGCTCACCTTGTGAATTAAATTCATAGTTCTCAACCAAGTACCGCAAGTAAGCAGTTCGATGCCAGCCGCTATCCAGCACCCAGTGACGCTCAAACGCTAGGTTCGATTCCAAGGTCTTTTTGTCGCTTCGGTTGACGTTTTTCAAACCGTATTGAATGACGTAGTAGTCTTTAAGCACATCGTCGAGAGGGATTTTATAGCTCGCCGTGACCTGCTGTTCAGGAATGGATAAGTCCAAGCTGGTTTTGAAACTATGACCATGCTCGTTCAACCACGGCTTTTTCCAGCCAAATTTCACTTTTGCTCCCACGTCTGTGGAATAGCCAAGACCGGTTTCAAACTGGTTACGCACTTGAGGTGCCAATGACACTTTCATTGGCAGTTCTCGCCCTTTACCCACTTCAGACAGTTCAGGCTCGACAAATACCGATGAAAACCACTCGGTATTGGATAAGTTTTGGTTGTGCTCACCCACCTTGGCAACTTGATATTCATCGCCAACTTTATAGGGCTGCAATGACTGCACTTTCTGAATATCGATTTGACTGCCCGTTATGGTTACCTTACCAAACTGGTAACGGATACCACTGTCATAGTGAAGTCTCACAATCGCTTCATTCCGCTCCGGGATCACTTCGAGACGGCTCATGGTATATGCGCCATCAAAGTAGCCTTTTTGCAGCGCTAAATTACGAATGCCCGATTTCAAACTGTCATATTGATTGTGATTGAGCGTGTCCCCCTCTTTGAGCGGCGAGATACGAATGAGGCGCATGAAATCCTCATCCTTTTCAGCTTCACCCGTCAGCTGGACATCCACCAGCTTAATGCGGGTTGGCGGCCCTGGGTTAACTTTGACCGTCAATTCATCGCCACGCTCATTCACGGAAAAGTCGATCTTGGCGTTGTAGTACCCCAAAGCATTGAGTGCTTCGTTGATTTCTTTAGTGAGCCGAGATTGGAATCGCAGCGACGTCGAGTACTCATTCTCCGCGATCGCGGAAACGTAGGCATTAACGTTATCTTGCAGTGCGCCACTTAACCCCTGAACATCCAAAGACACGCTCCCCTCTGCAAAAACGAGTGCGGGCGATAAGGTCAAGAATAGCGGTGGTAAAAGTCTCTTTATCATGCTTTATTGTGAGGCTGTGATGCGTTTATTTTTGTTGTTACGTAGAATGATAACTCTGATTGATAAAGAAGTCTTCAGACAAGGGTGAAACAGATAAGTGACTACACTCATTTTGTTTTCAGACGCTTTGCATTTGAAATACTAGTCTAAAAAAGGAACAGACGATGCGTAAACAAGAAATGATTTCCGCCGACCAAGCACTTCCGGGTCGAGATAACGCCATAGCGAATATGGAGCCGCACTTTATCAATCAATCTGACCTTTACGCACCACTTAACGCGAAGCAAGAGAGCATTGTTTTAGGGTTAGGCTGTTTTTGGGGTGCAGAGCGCTTGTTTTGGCAATTACCGGGCGTGGTTTCAACGTCTGTTGGCTACTCTGGCGGGTTTACGCCTAACCCAACTTACGAAGAGGTATGCAGTGGTTTAACCGGCCACACCGAAGTGGTTCGCATCGTATTCGATACCACGCAAACCTCGCTAGCTGCCATTTTGCGCACATTTTGGGAAAAGCACGATCCGACTCAAGGAATGCGTCAAGGCAACGATATCGGTACCCAATACCGCTCAGCGATTTACACCACAAATAACGAACAGGCAGAGATTGCCAAGCAAACGCAGCAACAATATCAGCAAGCGCTTGGAGACACTGGTATCACCACTGAAATTGCCCCTCTTGACGAGTACTACTTTGCCGAGGTCTACCACCAGCAATATCTTGCGAAAAACCCGAATGGCTATTGCGGTATTGGCGGCACCGGAGTGTGCTTTCCACCAGAATTAAACTGACACCTACAAAAATGCCCTCGCAATTGCGAGGGCATTTCATTTTAATTTGTTTAGCCTTTTTAGAGTGCCAATGCGGCAATCTCTCCGTTTATCTCTTTAAACGCCACCAGTTTTTGCCTGTCCTCTACTTCTGGAAGCAGCACCTTGCCGTTATCAAAACGAAACAATCCAATTCCTGCAATAAAGAACTGACCTTTAAACAACGTCTTTACGAACTTCGCAATTTGACGCGGACGATAAACCGTAAACTTACGCAGCATAACCTAACCTCAATATCCGTTTGAGTACATCTAATCGTGACCACATTTCTGCGAGTCATTTCGCAATATAGTTTGCGTTCGATTGAAATTATACTCGAAATTCTTGAGGACACAAACAAAAGTTAACAACTTTGCAACAAGCTATAAATTGCTGTTATGCTTGAGATGATTTTATTGAGAGACAGACAATTCTTGGTCAAATCATCACTCATTACATTGTGGCTCACCATGAGTTCACCTAAGGTAGCCGCCCACTAAAAAATAACGGAAACTATTACAATGAAACTAAAGCCTCTCCTAACTCTTGCGATGCTGCTTGTGCCAGCATTTGCTATGGCAACCAACCTACAAGTCGGTGGAAATGCTCGCTCTGTATCGGTCAGTGATCACGGTGAACTTATCCTAAACAACGACGCAATCAACTACCAAGCTTGGAGCACTAATGACATGCTAGGTAAAGTTCGTGTCATCCAAGCAATCGCCGGCCGCAGCAGCTCAAAAGAGATGAACGCGCCACTGATGGCTGCTATCACCGCTGCCGATTTTCCAAAAGAGAGCTATCAAACCACAACTGTCATCAACCAAGACGATGCGATGTGGGGTACCAGCTCTTTCGTTAAATCTTCCGCAGAGGACAGCAAAAAAGAGTTTCCTTGGTCATCAATGGTACTCGATAAGCACGGCTTAGTATCGAATGCTTGGCAACTAGCCGCAGAAAGCTCAGCGATTATCGTTCAGGACAAGCAAGGTAAAATCCTGTATGTCAAAGAAGGCGCGTTAAGCGAAGCAGACATTCAGCAGGTATTAGGTCTGGTTAAAGACAATATGTAACCTGTGGTAAAAGATTCTAAAAAGGAGCCTTCTGGGCTCCTTTTTTGTTGTTTTCCGGTCATAAAACTCAGGCTGAGTGTTGTTTCCTCTGGAAAATATCCTTATTTGTTATAACATAACAAACAACAGTTAAACGAGAACCGATCGCATCGTTCTCACTGGAGACCTCTGCACCCGGCTTTTTCAATAGTATTTTCACCTGCATAGGTACCCCGTATTTTTACCTCGCTATTAAGGATTAATCATGAAACTAAAGATGACACTCTTAGCTGGTCTTGTCGTATCGCAGTTCGCTGTCGCTGAAGATCAATTTCGTCAACACGATGCCCATGTGCATGGCCATGTAGAATTTAACATTGCTCAAGATGGTCAAGATCTTTTAGTGGAAATCACCGCTCCAGGTGCTGATGTGGTGGGCTTTGAACACGCGCCAAAAACAGACGCTGAGAAAGCAGCAATGGCTGATGCTAAAACAAAACTGAACAATGTGAACAGCATCCTTACCATTCCAGCGGCGGCGAACTGTAAGTTGGTTGAGGCTCATATAGAAAATACGCTAGAGAAAGGTGAACATCACGACGAGCATGATCACCATGACGAGCATAAAGATCATGATGATCACAAAGGTCACGACGATCATAAGGGACATGATCATGAAGGTCATGACCACCATGATGACCATAAAGGACATGATGAACACGAACATCATGATGAGCACAAAGACCACGACCACGACCACGACCACGACCACGACCACGACCATCATGATGGCCACGGTGAATTCTCTATTCAATATCAATTCTCTTGTGAAGACGTCGCTAAAGTCTCTCAAATTGATACACAATGGTTTACACACTTCCCTGCAACTGAGAAAGTATCTGTGAACCTGCTAACGGATAGCGCACAGTCGGCAACGGAACTGACATCAGGTAGCACAACTATTAAATTCTAAACCGTCCAACCCTCAGGCCTCGCCCGAGGCTTGAAGGTCGTTTTTAGAGGACACTATGGCTAGCGTAATCAAACTCAAAGACGTCACATTTAAGTGGCAGCCCGACCAAGCTCCAACTCTTGATATTCCCTCTCTCATCATCGAACAAGGTGAGCATTTATTTCTCAAAGGCCCAAGTGGTTGTGGTAAGTCGACATTACTCGGTTTGCTCACCGGTATAAATACGGCCACCAGCGGTGATATCTTGGCACTCGATCAAAGCTTAACTGCGCTTTCAGCGTCAAAACGCGATAGATTCCGCGCCGACCACATCGGTTATATTTTTCAACAGTTTAATTTGATCCCTTACTTGTCAGTCATCGACAATGTCACGCTGCCTTGCCACTTTTCGCAAAGACGTAAAGAAAAGGTATCTGGCTCGCTAGCTGATGAAGCAAAGCGACTTCTTGACCACTTGCGTCTGCCATCCAATTTACTGCAAAAGCCAGTTATTGAACTCAGTATTGGTCAGCAGCAACGCGTAGCGGCTGCTAGGGCACTCATCGGCCAGCCCGAATTCCTGATAGCTGACGAGCCGACCTCAGCCTTAGATCACGATAACCGTGAAGCCTTCATCGAGCTGCTCATGGAACAAGCGAACCGCGCTGAGTCGACACTCATCTTCGTCAGCCACGATCCAACGCTCGAGCCTTTATTCAAGCGTACTGAAAACCTACAAGATATTAATCAAGTGAGGCCGCTATGAGCATCACATTAAAGCTGGCGTGGAAAAGCCTACTCAACCGTAAAACCACGGCACTACTCACCATTCTGACAGTGGCGATCTCAGTTATTTTGCTAATGGGCGTGGAGCGAATTCGAACTCAAGCCAAAAGCAGCTTTGCCAACACAATTTCTGGCACAGACTTAATTGTGGGTGGGCGCTCGGGACAAGTGAACTTATTACTCTACTCTGTGTTTCGTATTGGTAACGCAACCAACAACATCGACTGGAAAAGTTTTGAAGAATTTAGCAATCATCGCGCGGTAAAATGGGCGATCCCTATCTCTCTCGGTGATTCTCATCGCGGCTTTCGAGTAATGGGCACTAATCACAGCTACTTTGAGCATTATCAATATGGTCAAAAGCAGCATCTCTCTTTAAGCAAAGGGGAAGAGTTCGATAGCTTATTTGAAGCGGTTATCGGCTCAGAAGTGGCTAAGAAGCTTGGCTATGACATCGGCACTGAGATCATTATTGCTCATGGCATCAGCGATGTGGGTTTTAGCCGCCATGAAAATACGCCATTTAAAGTCGTGGGCATTTTGGCACCCACCGGCACCCCGGTTGATAAAACAGTTCACGTGTCACTGGAAGCCATCGAAGCCATTCACGTCGGTTGGGAGTCGGGTGCAAACCTTGGCAACAATCCAAGTAAAGAACAGCTACTCGAAATGGATTTCCATCCCAAGCAGATCACGACGATGATGATTGGACTGAAAAGTAAAATCCAAACCTTCGCCTTGCAGCGCCAGATCAACACCTATAAACAAGAACCGCTCAGCGCAATCCTCCCTGGTATTGCATTGCATGAACTTTGGGGAATGATGAGCGTAGCAGAGCAAGCGCTGTTGATTGTCTCGGTGTTTGTGGTCGTAGCAGGTCTTATGGGCATGCTATCAAGCTTATTGACCAGTCTTCAGGAGCGTCGCCGCGAAATGGCGATACTCAGAGCAATGGGGGCAAGGCCGCGCCATGTGTTCGTTTTACTGATTAGTGAAGCCACGGTTTTAACCACTATAGGTATCATTTGCGGTGTGGGTGGAATGTATGCGATGCTTGCGGTCGCAGCGCCAATCATTACCTCAAGTTACGGGATTAATATTGCCTTATCTGGGATCAGTTCACACGAATGGATGCTACTTGGGTTTGTGCAGTTAGCAGGCATTATTATTGGCTTCTTCCCTGCGCTGCGTGCGTACAGACAATCATTAAGTGATGGCATGACCATCCGTATTTAGTGGGACTTCGATGAAAACCTTGAAAACGCTACTTTGTGGCTTACTGCTATCCCTGAGCGTACTGGCTGCGCCACTGGCGATGGCTGAAACTGACTCAGATGTATTAACACTTGATTGGATTGATCTCATTCCGGAGAAAGAGCGCAATCAGTTTGATGCGATGGGGATGCCTTCAGTCGATCACTCCGGTGGTGTGATGGAACAATCGAAAGTCGGTACCGTGCGCCAAGAGCTCAATGGCAGTAAGGTGAAAATTCCTGGCTTCGTGATCCCACTCGAGGGGGATGAAAATGCGGTAACGGAATTTCTATTGGTACCCTACTTCGGTGCCTGTATCCACGTTCCACCACCGCCGCCAAACCAAATCATCTACGTGAAGTTCAAAGAAGGCGCACCTGTACACCGTCTATGGGATGTAATCTATGTAGTAGGTACGCTAAAAACCGAAACCATCGACTCAGAGCTAGCGCAAACTGGCTACTTAATCGATGGTTATGAGATCGAAGACTACGATGATGGATATGACGAAACCGAGTGGTAATTGAGCCACGTTGCAGTTACATACGAAACCGTTAGATACGAAACCGCGTGCTAGGCTGTTAGCCTATCAATGTAGAAAGATAGCCCAGCACGCCAATATAGACACACAGCAGCAAGACAACCGAGACCTGCTTTTTCATTTTGCTCTGTGGCGTATGACTCTCTAACGAGTGATTGTCTCTTGAGTGCCTCATAACGCCCTCCTCTATTATGAAGCATAAACTTAACAAAATTTTAGCATTTATCCTAGAGTTTTTACAACCGCTTCTCACATCCGTCATTTTCGGACATCAGCTCACATAAATTACGCTGGTTTTTGCACGAAATTCCCGCTAAATTGAAGGCTTATTGCACATTATTGCTTCGTTTTCGCTTCATATTGAGTCTGAGTAATGAGTCATCATCCCGTTGAGAGCAAGCCTGCTAAAGTAGAATCCACCTCGTCCAGTGACTCTGGGCAAAAGAAAGCCCATCACATGAAAGACAGCGCCAGTCGTTTACGTGCGATTGCCGAATCTCATTACCTCGATGCCCTTATCCGTGAGGAAACGCCAAGCCAATCATTATTTGAACGAGCCATGCTGCGTGAAAAACAAGGCAAAGAGCAGCGCCAGAAAAACCTGGAGCAGATCATCAAAGCAGCAATGGCAGCGTGCAAGAACGAAGTGGCGGGAGAACCTGATTTTGACTGGTTAGTACGCTATTTTGATATGGCGAAAGAGATCCACAACTCGTCGATGCAAAAGCTTTGGGCTCAAGTGCTAAAACGCGAAATCACCAATCCCGGAGCCACTTCGATGAAGGCACTTAAAACGCTTAGGGACATGACCCCTAAAGAAGCGCAAACTCTACAAAGAGCCTCTTCATTGGCTTGCAGCTTTGGGACAGACAGCAGTCGTAAGTTGCTGCTGGGCATTAAACATCAAACAGGGTTATTCAGCTTTTCTCGTCGCGAGAGTGTGGATGAATTGAGTTTAGGCGAGTATCAATTGCCATATTCTAGCATTCTGCTGTTGGTCGAGTTAGGTGTATTGCTGGCAACAGAGCTTGAATCAGGAGAGATCAGTAAAGATGCACCCTTAAAGCTAACCTATCAAGGCCAAGAAATGACGCTCGCAGCGAAAACCAAAGGCATCACGTTGACCTACTACCGCTTTACGCCGACCGGCAATGAGCTATGTCAATTGCTTGGTCATCGCAGCAACGCTCAATATCAGGAGCAATTGGTGGCGCTGCTGAATCGAAAATTTGTGGTCAAAGGTGAGCTGCCAACCTCTTTTCATCATACGGTATAGCAGCCCTATTGATTAGCTGATGACTTGCTTAGCCTTGAGTATCGCGAAACATTGCTCCACCAGCTCGGCGACGGCATAGTCGCCGGCTTTAAGATGGATCTCAGGGTTAAGCGGCGCTTCGTACTCAGAGTCGATACCGGTAAAGTTAGGGATCTCGCCAGCACGCGCTTTCTTGTACAGTCCTTTTGGATCGCGTGATTCGCACACCGCTAAGCTCGCATCGACAAACACTTCCATAAACTCGCCGTCCGGTAGCAACTCGCGAACCAAAGCTCGCTCTTCTCGATGTGGAGAGATAAACGCAGAGAGGACAATCAGGCCAGCGTCCGCCATTAACTTAGCCAGCTCACCAACACGGCGAATATTCTCACGTCGGTCTTGCTCCGAGAAACCTAGATCGCGGCAAAGACCGTGTCTGACGTTATCACCGTCTAACAAATAGGTATGGTAGCCACGAGTTGCTAGTTCTGTTTCGAGCGCCCCAGCAACGGTGGATTTGCCTGCCCCCGATAAGCCAGTAAACCACAGTACTACAGGCTGCTGTTTTTTCAATTCAGCACGCTCTGACTTGGTCACTACATGTTGATGCCAAATCACGTTTTCATCTTTTTCGATAGTGTCAGAGGCTTGTACAGTATTCGACATAACTCGTCCTTAGGTAACGCCGTTAAAAAGGAAAAAAGTAAGGGATAAGAGTGAGCACCAACACCGAGTAAACGATGGAGATGGGAATGCCAATCCGCATGTAATCTTTAAGCTGATAATTACCCACGCTATACACCAATAGGTTGGTTTGATAGCCGTAAGGAGACACAAAGCTTGCGCTCGCCCCGAACAGCACTGCCATGATAAACGGCATAGGATCGACGCCATAGGCGACCGACATGCTGTAGCCAATCGGAAAAGCCAGTGCCGCGGCGGCATTGTTAGTAATCAATTCGGTCAGTAAAAGTGTTACTAAGTAAGTGGCCACTAACGCGCCAAATACTCCCCAGCCATTGAACATCTCGATGAACATGTCACCCATACGCTCAGAAAGGCCGGTTGAAATCATCAATTGAGCAATGGAAAGTGCTGAGCCGACAATCACCACAATATCAGTTGGGAAGCGGCGACGCAGCTCTCCTAAATTAACGATACCAAACGCCAATACCGCTATCAGATACAGTGCAAGCCCTTTGATGATAGGCAGCACGTTAGTAAGTGCTAACGCTATGACCGCAACAAAGCCAAACAGAACATAGCTAGACTTCGCTAGATCAAGCTTGGCACTGGAGTCTAAATCGTTGACCAGTACGAACTCTTTGCGATGCTGACGACGAAGTGCCTCAAAGCGTTTACCCGGAGCGAGTACTAACGTATCACCCGCTTGCAGTGTGATGTTACCTAGTCCACCTTCCAAGCGCTCATGACCGCGACGAATCGCCACGACTACCGCATCAAAGCGATCTCGAAACTGACTCGACTTGAGGGTGTTATTACAGAACGTCGCCGACGAACTCACCACCACTTCCAGTAGATTCTGCCCATTAAGATGATGCTGGCCAAAAAAAGTTAAGCCGGTAATTTCTTGTAGCGTCGCGACACTTTCCACATCACCGCAAAACAGCAAACGGTCTTTGGCTTCTAATACAAAGTCAGGACCAACCGATGCCAATGTTTGGCCATCTCGAACCACTTCGGCAAGGAACAGCTTTCGCAGTGCTCTAAGGTTATTTTCGGCGATACTACGTCCCACCAATGGTGAACCAGATTCCACTCGTGCTTCTAAGAAATACGGTAGATCATCTTGGTTAATGTCATCGTAGTTCGGTAAGAAATAGCTAAGCGGTATGAGCACCAGCACGCCACCGAGCAATACACTCAAACCAATCCAAGTTGGCTCGAAAAAACCTAAACTCGGTAAGCCTACATCCTCAACAAAGCTATTGATAATGAGGTTGGTTGAGGTACCAATCAGCGTCAGTGTGCCACCGAGAATGGCGGCATAAGATAGCGGGATAAGTAACTTGGATGGTGCGTGGCGTTGATTGCGCTTGATAGCACCAATTAACGAGACAACCACCGCCGTGTTGTTAGTGAACGAGGAAAGCAGTGCGGTCGAGATACCCAGTTTAGCGACAACTGCCCCTAAACGCCCAGTCGCAATAGAGCGGCTAACCCAGCTAATTAAGCGTGTTTTCTCTAGCGCTGCTGAGGATAAAATCAGCAACACAAGTGTCAGCAGTGATGAGTTGGTGAAATTGCTCGCAACCGCATTGATATCTATCATGCCAGCAATAAACGCCAAAAACGCAGCGCCTGCAAAAATAAGGCTCGGTTTGATCTGGGTTGCTATCAAGCAAGTGATGATGGACATCAGTAAAGCTAGCACCACTCCTTGTTCCCACATCATCCTATTCCTTAAGTAAAGTCACTGCGTTGTTATTATGGGCTCTAGCGATAGTTAAAGCCCATGGTTACGGTTGTATTGAGCAGATTATATTTTTGCGTCCCACTCAGGGAAGTGCTTCATGATCAGAGCTTTAAGCTCTTTCTCAAAGGCACCCATACGCTCTTGCGATGAACGCTGCTCTTCCGCCAAAGCTTCACGAACTAGGCCGGCACCCACTGTCACGTTAGTGAGGCGATCAATAACAATAAAACCACCGGTATCTTGAACCGAATCGTAGCTATCAATGGCTACAGCCTCCGTCAGTGACCACTCACACAAACCAATGCCGTTTAACGGCAATGAGTCTGTCTTAAACGATTTCAGCGAGTTGATGTCGTACTGATGGCGAATCGCATCTAACTGACCCTGCGTTTGCTTACCCGCAATCTTGATGTCGTAGCTGCGACCTGCTGCTAGTGGTTCATCCGTCATCCATACCATATCCGCTAGTAGACGATTTGATGACGCAACACGTGCGTCTTGCTTAACAATCAAGTCACCACGGCTGATATCAATTTCATCGGTCAGCGTTAACGTCACCGCTTGACCAGCAAATGCGCTTGGCAAATCACCATCGAAGGTCACAATACGCTCAACTTTAGAAGTCTTACCGGACGGCAATGCTTTAATTTCATCGCCAACGCGGATTTCACCGGAGCCAATGGTGCCGGAAAAACCGCGGAAATCGAGGTTTGGTCGGTTAACGTACTGAACTGGGAAGCGGAACTCGCCTTGCTGTTTGCCTTGGTCGATGTCTACTTTCTCAAGTAGATCAAGCAAAGACTCACCTTGATACCAGCCCATCTTGTCACTCAGATCCACGACATTATCACCCTCTAGGGCAGAGATCGGGATCATCTGAATGTCGATGTCTTTGCCTAGATTTTCAGAGAAAGTCAGATACTCATCGCGGATCTCTTCATAGCGCTGCTGGGAGTAATCGACCAAATCCATCTTGTTCACCGCAACAATAAAGTGCTTTAAACCAAGTAGACTGGAGATAAACGAGTGACGACGAGTTTGATCGAGCACGCCTTTACGTGCATCAATCAAGATCACCGCAAGATCACACGTCGATGCGCCTGTTGCCATGTTTCGCGTGTACTGCTCATGTCCTGGAGTATCAGCAATAATGAATTTACGTTTTTGGGTCGAGAAGTAGCGGTATGCCACATCAATCGTGATCCCTTGTTCACGCTCTGCCTGCAAGCCATCGACAAGCAAGGCTAAGTCTGGCTTTTCACCGGTCGTACCAACACGTTGGCTGTCTGAGTGAACGGCCGCCAGTTGATCTTCATAAATTTGTTTCGAGTCGTGGAGCAAGCGACCAATTAAGGTACTTTTACCATCATCAACTGAGCCACAGGTTAGGAATCGAAGTAACGATTTGTACTGGTGCTGACTCAGGTAACCTTCAATACCGAGCTCGGCAAGTTGTGCTTCTACTGCGCTGTTCATAATCTGTTCCTTCGATCCTTAAAAGTATCCTTGACGTTTCTTAAGCTCCATCGATCCTGACTGATCGTGGTCGATCGCTCGTCCTTGTCTCTCACTGGACGTTGCGACAAGCATCTCTTCAATAATCCCTGTGAGCGTGGTCGCTTCCGACTCGATAGCACCAGTCAATGGGTAACAACCGAGCGTTCTAAAGCGCACACTCTTGTGTTCAACCGTTTCATCCGGACCGATCTCCATGCGGTCATCATCCACCATGATCAACATGCCATCGCGCTCTACCACTGGACGCGGTGCTGCAAGATACAGAGGCACGATTTCAATGCCTTCTAGCAAGATGTATTGCCAGATATCGAGCTCAGTCCAGTTAGAGAGTGGAAACACACGGATGCTCTCACCTTTGTTGATTTGGCCGTTGTAGGTTTTCCACAACTCTGGACGCTGGTTCTTCGGATCCCACGTATGGTTCTTATCGCGGAATGAGTAAACACGCTCTTTGGCACGAGATTTCTCTTCATCACGGCGTGCACCACCGAATGCTGCATCAAAACCGTACTTGTTGAGCGCCTGTTTCAGACCTTGCGTTTTCATAATATCGGTATGCTTAGATGAGCCATGCACAAACGGGCTACAGCCCATGGCTAGACCTTCTGGATTCTTGTGCACCAAAAGCTCGAATCCGTAGTTCTTTGCTGTACGGTCGCGAAATTCAATCATCTCTTTGAACTTCCAATCGGTATCAACGTGCAGCAATGGGAATGGGATCTTACCTGGGTAAAATGCCTTACGCGCTAAATGCAGCATCACCGACGAGTCTTTACCGATCGAGTACATCATGACGGGATTATCAAATTCCGCCGCGACTTCGCGGATGATGTGAATACTTTCCGCTTCCAACTGTTTAAGGTGTGTGAGTCTTTCTTGGTCCATGAGTTGTGCTTCCTTTGTTCATGTTGACGTGACTTGGCCAACACACGACTGATTTAGAATATGAGTGAGCTATCCTCTTAGGGATTAAGCTCTAATACTTTGTAGTGTTTCGATTTGGCTTGGCTGCACACTATCTTCACCAAACCAAGAGAGTTCATCGGCTAGCGAGACCACTTCACCGACAACAATCAGTGATGGCGACTGCGCATCTTTGGCCATCTCCGGTAGAGTCGCCAACGTGCCACGTAAGACCTTTTGGGTTACCTGTGTCCCGCGCTCAATAATCGCAACAGGCACGCTAGAGCTGCGGCCATGTTCAATAAGTTGCGACTGGATATAGTCAGATTTCATTAGCCCCATATAGATAACGAGAGTCTGATTGCCACGCGCCAACGTAGACCAATCCATGTCATCGCTATCCGGTTTTAGGTGCCCAGTAACAAACAACGCCGATTGCGCGTAGTCTCGATGAGTCAAAGGGATACCCGCATAAGCTGTCGCACCAGCGGCTGCGGTAATGCCCGGTACGACTTGGAATCGAATGCCGGCTGTAGCAAGAACTTGCAGCTCTTCACCACCACGACCAAATACGAATGGATCGCCACCTTTAATACGAACGACTTTATGACCGCTCTGGGCAAACTCGACCAACAGTTGATTGGTTTTCTCTTGAGGAACGCTGTGATGACCGGCTCTTTTGCCCACACAAACTAAAATAGTACTATCTGGTACCAGCGCCATAATTTCTTCAGAAACAAGATAGTCATAGAGGACAACGTCAGCTTGTTGCAGCAGGTTTAATGCTTTTATGGTCAGTAGTTCAGGATCACCAGGACCGGCGCCGATTAAAGCCACCTCGCCTTTATTGAGCTGTGATTTAGCCAGCCTAGGCTTATCGTGGCTGCTAACCAAAGTGGGTTTGGTTCCCTTGCCCGGCTGGTTAGTAAAAGTTGAGTTCATAATGGCAATCCTTCGCATATCGAATGATGGCATTATGACCACTCGCCTATATTACTGGAAATTCTAAAATTTCATTTTTTATTCCAAAAGCCACTAAAGAAGCTATTTAGCCTGAAAATATGTACAGATTTCGAGCTAACTCGCCGCATTGAACCTCTATCAGTTGTAGTCTTACTGATAAAGGTGAGAGATCGGTATCATAACCCCAGTAAGTAACAAATACAGATCACACTTTTATAGTCATAGAGACATTTATTACATCACAAATTGATACACTTAACGCGTTTTTGAATCACCCTCGAATTAGAAGGATATGAAGATGAAAGTGGCAGTGAACCCCATTTCTATCGCTGTGCTAGGCGGTATGCTAGCAATGGCAGGCCCAGCAATGGCTGACGAGATCAAGTTAAGAATTATCGAAACGACGGACATTCACACCAATGTCATGGATTATGACTACTACAAGGATAAGCCGTCCCAGAAAATCGGCTTGGCTCGTGCTGCTACTTTGGTGAAAGAAGCTCGAGGTGAGGTAACGAACAGCGTATTGGTGGACAACGGTGACCTACTTCAAGGTAGCCCGATGGGTGACTACATGGCATCGAAAGGTATCAAGCCAGGTGAAATCCACCCTGTTTATAAAGCGATGAACCAGCTTGATTACGATGTAGGTAACATTGGTAACCACGAGTTTAACTACGGCCTTGAGTTCCTTAAAACCTCATTGGAAGGCGCTAACTTCCCTTACATCAGCGCTAACGTATTTGACAAAAAAACCGGTGACCACTACTTCAAGCCGTACCTGATCAAAACTCATACGTTCAAAGACATCGATGGCAATGCACATGAAGTTAAAGTAGGTTATATCGGCTTTGTACCACCACAAATCATGGTTTGGGATAAGAAAAACCTCGAAGGCAAAGTGTTTGCTGAAGACATCAAAGCTTCAGCTGAAAAGCTTGTGCCACAGATGAAGAAAGAAGGTGCGGACATTATCGTTGCAATCCCGCACTCAGGTGTTTCAAGCGATCCGTATAAAGCCGGCGCAGAGAACTCGACGTACTACCTTTCTGAAGTAGAAGGCATCGATGCGATTGCGTTTGGTCACTCTCATGCGGTCTTCCCTGGCAAAGGTTTTGACAATATCCAAGGCGTCGATAATGAAAAAGGCACCATCAATGGTGTTGCAGCCGTGATGCCAGGACGCTGGGGTAGCCACGTTGGTGTCATGGATCTTGTGCTTGAGCAAGACGGTGACAGCTGGAAAGTAGCTGACGCACAAACAGAAGCTCGTCCAATCTTCGATGCAGCTAACAAAAAGCCAATTGCTGAAGCAGATCAAGGTATTGTCAACGCGGTTAAAGGCGACCACAGTGCGACACGTGATTTCGTTAACCAACCGATTGGTAAAGCGAATGACGTAATGTACAGCTTCTTAGCGCTAGTTCAAGATGATCCTACAGTACAGATCGTTAACCTTGCGCAAAAAGATTATGTTGAAACCATGATCCAAGGCGACCCGGATCTTGATGGCCTACCAGTGCTATCAGCCGCTGCGCCATTTAAAGCCGGCGGACGCAAGAACGATCCTGCTAACTTTACCGAAGTAGAATCGGGTCAACTTACATTCCGTAACGCAGCCGACCTATACCTATACCCAAATACGCTCGTAGCATTGAAAGTAACGGGTAAAGAAGTGAAGGAATGGTTGGAGTGTTCTGCGGGTCAGTTTAAACAAATCGATGCGAACTCTAACAAGCCACAATCATTGATCGATTGGGACGGTTTCCGCACCTACAACTTTGATGTGATGGATGGTGTTGAGTATCAAATCGATGTCACTAAACCAGCCCGTTATGACGGCAACTGTAAACTACTGGATGAAGGCAGCGAGCGTATCGTTGGCCTGACTTATAACGGTAAACCAATCGACATGAAGCAAACCTTTATCATTGCGACCAACAACTACCGTGCATACAGCAACAAGTTCCCTGGTACAGGTAGCGAGTTTATCGCGTTTGATTCTCCAGATGAAAACCGCTCTATCGTTGCTAACTACATTTCAAAAGTAAGTAAAGAGAAAGGCGAAGTCACGCCAAGTGCGGACAACAACTGGTCATTTGCTCCAATTAGTACAAGCGCTAAGCTGGACGTGCGCTTTGAAACCTCTCCATCAGAGAAAGCGGCGCAATTTATCAGCGACAAAGGTCAATACCCAATGAAAAAGGTAGCGACTGACGATGTTGGCTTCGCCGTTTACCAGATCGACTTGCAGAAATAAGGTGATCTAAATTTAGTATTGCCTTAGTGAATCTAGCCACGTGTAATGCGTGGCTTTTTTATTGGCCTCGGTTTAGTCTAAGAATGATTAGCCGTTGATAGCAATAAAGAGAAGTACATCATGATTATCTGGAAGACAAAAACGTTCACTGAACTCAACACGACTGAGCTATATGAGTTGATCAAACTGCGCGTCGACGTCTTTGTGGTTGAACAAACCTGCCCTTATCCAGAACTGGATAACAAAGACCAAGTTGAAGGCGTACACCATCTACTAGGCTACCAAGGGAGTGAACTCGTCGCCTGTGCGCGACTGCTACCGAAAGGGACCACCTACGATCAAGTGAGTATTGGCCGTGTCGCGACAAAGCAGACGCATAGAGGGGGCGGTTTGGGTCATGACTTAATGCTGCAAGCAAAACTCGAGTGTGAGCGTCTGTGGCCCAATGAGAGCATCCAAATCGGTGCGCAATCTCACTTACAAGGCTACTACTCAAAACATGGCTTTAGTGCCTGCTCAGATGAATACCTAGAAGACGATATCCCTCATATTGACATGAGGCTTCTCAAATAACGGTCACTTAAACAACAAAGACTTGGACTAAAAAAGGGGCTTGCGCGCCCCTTCTTGTCTCTATTTATTTACTGCGACCAAATCCGCCATCAGACAAACGGAAGAACATGATAGACTGGTCTCCACGCTCAATCTGTAAGATATCTAAACTACCTTCTTCATTGAACTTGAATCGAATTAGCTGACCTTGCTTTATTCGGCTTAGTGGTTTGTCACTGCCTTCAATGCGTGCCAGCGCATTCAAGTCTGCCATCGGCAATTGGTTAGTGCGGAATACGCGCGCGAGCGTGTCACCCTTTTTCACCGTGTACTCACGCCAATCCGTTTCAACTGGCTCTTCCACGTTAACCTGCGACGACTGCTCACTCAATGGCGCGGTATTGACGCTGACCGCGACTCGTTGATTGGTAGGTGTTACTTGAGGCGCCTCGGCCTTTTGACCAGGCAGAAGCATCAATACAATAACAACAGGAATGAGAACGCTCAAAACCCTTCTGTGTAGACGCGGCAAACGATGCCATAGCGCCTTAGCCTTATCACGTATCGCAGACAATCGAGACAAGTCGATTTGCTTTAGACGCGATAAATCGAGCGCTTGCCATTTATCTTTCAGCACTTGAACGTGGTCAACTTTCTGCTTTTTACGGTGACGACGATTCATTCCCATTGGTCTCCTACTAAACAACCGTCTCAGTTTAAGAAAACCTGCGTTCAGAGTATAGAAAAATCGCAGGTCTGCTAATTTATAACCGCCTAATGTCACAAGTTTAACAACCAAAACGAATTAATTAGTAAAAGTTGGTTAGAGCGTTTCGGTTTAAAGTCAGAACTGGTATGCTTTCGTCTTCATTCGAATAGCAAGAGAGACCGTCATGTCTGACGTGAAATTAGAAACTGTAGAACAGAAAGCAAGCTATGGTATTGGTCTACAAATGGGCCAACAACTAGCAGGTAGCGGCCTAGAAGGTCTAAACGTAGATGCAATCGCTAAAGGTATTGCAACTGCACTAACTGGTGACATGCCAGAGATCGAAATTGACGAGATCAACAACGCACTGCAAGAGCTACACACTCGCGCAGAAGCACTACGTCAAGAAGCAGCAAAAGCAGCTGCAGCTGACGGCGAAGCATTCCTAAAAGATAACGCTCTTCGTTCAGAAGTAACGGTTCTTGAGTCTGGTCTTCAATACGAAGTCATCACTGAAGGTACTGGCGAAATCCCATCTGCAGACAAAACTGTACGTGTTCACTACCACGGTGAGCTAACAGACGGTACTGTATTCGACAGCTCTGTATCTCGCGGTCAACCAGCTGAGTTCCCAGTAACTGGCGTAATCAAAGGCTGGGTTGAAGCTCTTCAACTGATGCCTGTAGGTTCTAAGTGGAAACTGTACATTCCTCAAGACCTAGCATACGGTGAGCGCGGCGCAGGTGCAGCGATTCCTCCGTTTGCAGCACTAGTATTCGAAGTTGAGCTACTAGACATCATCGCTTAATCTCAGCTCTGATACTCAATTTTTAAAAGCAGTGACTCGTCACTGCTTTTTTATTGTCTAACCTTAATGGGATAGACAATAAAATGGACGATATCATGAGAACTCTTCTAACCCTTTCTACGGCACTACTAATTTCAGCACCAACTCACGCTGCACTTAATCTCTCTGGCGTATCCGCTGACGATGCAAACAGTTTACTTTCTAGTGCAAACTCGATGATGAACGCAAAAGACTCGCCAGTCGTGAATGACTTAGTCAACAATCTTTCTGTTTCCCCTGAACAAGCGACAACTGGCGTAGGCGCGCTTCTCTCTCTTGCGCAGAGTTCACTAGGTTCAGATCAGCAAGGTGAACTAAGCTCAATGATTCCTGGAATGGACGCGTTAACTAGCTCCGGTCTTCTATCTTCAATACAAGATATGGACAGTGTAAAAAGTGCTTTCTCATCAGTGGGTCTAGACCCTGCAATGATTTCAAAGTTCGCGCCTGTGGTATTGGAGTATCTGGGCTCACAAGGGGCAAGTTCAGGGTTGATGGATTCGCTGACATCACTTTGGCAGTGATAGGGAATGGGTACTTCTATTTACGATCGATGACCAAGATCGCAGATAGCAAAAAGCCGAGCATAAATGCTCGGCTTTTTTAGTTCTACGAACTTTACTGATTACTCAGCAGCAGCTTCTTCAGATGCTTCTGGGCGATCAACTAGCTCAATGTAAGCCATTGGAGCTTTATCGCCAGCACGGAAGCCAGCTTTTAGGATACGAGTGTAACCGCCCTGACGAGCAGCAAAACGTGGACCTAGTTCGTTGAATAGTTTCGCAACTACTTCGTTATCACGAGTACGTGCAAATGCTAGACGACGGTTAGCAACACTGTCAGTCTTAGCTAGTGTAATCAAAGGCTCAACTACGCGACGTAGCTCTTTTGCTTTAGGCAATGTAGTCTTGATTACTTCATGACGTACAAGAGAGCTAGCCATATTGCTGAACATCGCTTTGCGATGGCTGCTGTTGCGGTTGAGTTGACGACCACTCTTACGATGGCGCATGACCTAATCCTTCTAACTAGTATCGATTAATCTTCAGCGATAGACGCTGGTGGCCAGTTTTCTAGGCGCATACCCAGTGACAGACCACGTGATGCAAGTACGTCTTTAATCTCAGTAAGAGATTTTTTACCAAGGTTTGGCGTTTTAAGTAGCTCAACCTCAGTACGCTGTACAAGATCACCGATGTAGTGAATCGCTTCTGCTTTTAGACAGTTAGCAGAGCGAACTGTTAGTTCAAGATCGTCTACAGGACGCAGTAGAATAGGATCGAACTCCGGCTTCTCTTCCTTCTCCTCAGGAACACGTACATCACGAAGATCTACGAATGCATCCAATTGCTCAGCTAGGATAGTAGCTGCGCGACGGATTGCTTCCTCAGGTTCTAGAGTACCGTTCGTTTCCATATCGATAACGAGCTTGTCTAGGTCAGTACGTTGCTCAACACGTGCCGCTTCTACAGCGTAGGCAATTTTGTCTACTGGGCTGTAAGTCGCGTCAACTAGCAAACGACCGATTGGACGCTCATCTTCTTCAGTATGGATACGAGCTGAAGCTGGAACATAACCACGACCACGTTCTACTTTGATTCGCATAGAAATCTCAGCATTGTCATCCGTTAGGTGACAAATAACGTGTTCTGGGTTAGCGATCTCTACATCACCATCATGGGTGATGTCACCTGCAACAACAGGGCCTGAGCCTGACTTGTTAAGCGTAATAAACACTTCGTCTTTGCCCTCAGCAACGCGAACAGCTAGACCTTTCAGGTTAAGAAGAATCTCAAGGATATCTTCTTGTACACCTTCTTTAGTGCTGTACTCGTGCAGAACGCCTTCGATTTCAACTTCAGTCACTGCACAACCTGGCATTGACGAAAGCAAAATACGGCGAAGCGCATTACCTAGAGTGTGACCAAAGCCACGCTCTAATGGCTCAAGAGTTACTTTTGCGTGTGTCGTGCTAACTTGTTCGATGTCAACAAGACGTGGCTTAAGAAATTCTGTTACAGAACCCTGCATTGTGTCCTCTCTTTAGTTTAAACCTTACTTAGAGTAAAGCTCGACGATCAAGTGTTCGTTAATGTCAGCAGATAGATCTGAACGCTCAGGCATACGCTTGAATGTACCTTCCATCTTGCCAGCATCTACTTCAATCCAAGTTGGTTTTTCGCGTTGTTCAGCAACTTCTAGAGCCGCTTTAATACGAGCTTGCTGTTTAGCTTTCTCGCGGATAGAAACAACGTCGTTAGCCGTAATTTTGAATGAAGGAACGTTTACAACATTACCGTTAACTAGGATAGCTTTGTGGCTAACTAGCTGACGTGCTTCTGCGCGAGTTGCGCCAAAGCCCATGCGGTAAACTACGTTATCTAGACGACCTTCAAGAAGCTGAAGTAGGTTTTCACCAGTGTTGCCTTTAAGGCGAGCTGCTTCTTTGTAGTAGTTACGGAATTGTTTTTCTAGAACGCCGTAGATACGACGAACTTTTTGCTTCTCACGAAGCTGAACGCCATATTCAGATAGACGACCGCGACGAGCGCCGTGTACACCTGGTGCGTTATCGATTTTACACTTGGTATCGATCGCGCGTACGCCTGACTTAAGGAATAAGTCTGTACCTTCGCGACGGCTAAGCTTCAGCTTAGGACCCAAATATCTTGCCATGATTCTTCTCCAATTATCCTAGAAACGTTATACGCGACGTTTCTTAGGTGGACGACAACCGTTATGAGGGATTGGTGTCGCGTCAACGATGTTCGTGATGCGGAAACCAGCAGCGTTCAGTGCACGAACCGTAGATTCGCGACCTGGACCTGGACCCTTAACCATAACTTCCAAGTTCTTTAGACCGTATTCTTTAGCCATTTCAGCACAACGCTCAGCAGCAACCTGTGCAGCGAACGGAGTAGACTTACGAGAACCACGGAAACCTGAACCACCTGCAGTTGCCCATGCAAGAGCGTTACCTTGACGGTCAGTAATGGTTACGATTGTGTTATTGAAAGAAGCATGGATGTGCGCAACGCCATCTGCAACTTGCTTGCGTACGCGCTTACGAGCGCGAGTTGGTTGTTTAGCCATTGTACTCTACCTTCCCGATTATTTCTTGATCGGCTTACGCGGACCCTTACGGGTGCGAGCGTTGGTTTTAGTACGCTGTCCACGTAGTGGTAGACTGCGACGATGACGAAGACCACGGTAACAGCCAAGGTCCATAAGACGCTTGATGTTCATTGATACTTCACGACGTAGATCACCTTCTACAGTGTATTTAGCTACACCATCACGCAGTTGATCGATCTGCTCTTCAGTTAGTTCACTGATCTTAACATCTTCAGCAATACCCACTTCAGCTAGAATAGCTTGAGAGCGAGTTTTACCGATGCCGTAGATCGCAGTTAGTGCGATTACAGCGTGTTTTTGATCAGGAATGTTAATGCCTGCTATACGGGCCATTATTCACTCCTAGTGTTTCTTAAAAAGAATAGCCGCAGCAAAGCCCGTTATGGATACGCTGCGGAGTGCTACTTCTTTTGCACGCAAAAGGTAGGCCGAGGAATATACTCGACCATACCTTATATTTCAAGTAAAAATTTCTGCTTAATTAGCCTTGGCGCTGTTTGTGCTTTGGCTCACTGCTACAGATAACACGCACAACACCGTTGCGCTTGATAACTTTACAGTTACGGCAGATTTTTTTAACGGAAGCACGAACTTTCATTGCTAAACTCCGTAGATGAAATCTGAGACAATCGCCGAATTAACGGCCAACGCCTTTCAGATTTGCTTTCTTCAACACAGAATCATACTGTTGTGACATCAGATGAGTCTGTACCTGTGCCATAAAGTCCATAATAACTACCACTACGATAAGTAGTGAAGTACCGCCGAAGTAGAAACGTACGTTCCACGCGACCATCATGAACTCGGGAATCAGACAGATAAAGGTAATATATAGAGCACCTGCAAGGGTAAGTCTAGTCATTACTTTATCAATGTATTTCGCTGTCTGCTCACCTGGGCGGATGCCGGGTACGAATGCACCTGACTTCTTCAAGTTATCTGCTGTTTCACGCGGATTGAAAACAAGAGCCGTGTAGAAGAAACAGAAGAAAATAATCGCTGCTGCATAAAGCATTACATACAGCGGTTGACCTGGGCTAAGAGCCAATGACACGTCAGTTAACCAACCGAACGCGCTGCTCTCACCATTCTGACCAAACCACTGAGCCAGTGTTCCTGGGAACAGGATAATGCTTGAAGCAAAGATTGCTGGAATAACACCTGCCATGTTGATTTTCAACGGTAGGTGTGTGCTTTGTGCAGCGAAAACCTTACGGCCTTGTTGACGTTTAGCGTAGTTAACGACGATACGACGTTGACCACGTTCCATAAACACAACAAAGTAAATCACTGCGAAAGCGAGTACAGCAATCAACAACAGAAGAAGTACGTGCAGTTCACCTTGACGCGCTTGCTCGATTGTTTGACCGATTGCAGAAGGCAATCCAGCAACAATACCTGCAAAAATTAGAATGGAAATACCATTACCAATTCCACGCTCTGTAATTTGTTCACCTAACCACATTAGGAACATGGTACCAGTTACTAAACTTACGGTTGCAATTAGCGTAAACATGGTTTGGTTGATAACAACCAGATTATTGACCATGTTTGGAAGGCCAGTTGCGATACCTATTGCCTGGAATGTTGCAAGTACAAGCGTACCATAACGCGTATATTGGCTAATCTTACGACGCCCTGCCTCACCCTCTTTCTTGAGTTCGGCTAACGCTGGATGAACTACCGTTAGCAACTGGACAACAATCGACGCCGAAATATACGGCATGATGCCCAGTGCTAAAATAGATGCACGCTCTAATGCACCACCGGAGAACATGTTAAACATTTCTACGATGGTACCTTTTTGCTGTTCGAACAAATCGGCAAGTACAGCTGCGTCAATACCAGGGATCGGCACAAAAGAGCCGGCACGGAACACTAAAAGTGCGCCTATCACGAATAAAAGTCTAGACTTAAGTTCGTTTAAGCCATTCTTTGCACTACTAAAATCTTGTCCTGGTTTCTTAGCCATCTGTACCTCATCCCTCGAGATTATTCCTCGATTTTACCGCCTGCAGCTTCGATTGCAGCTTTAGCGCCTTTAGTCACGCGTAGACCTTTAACAGTCACAGCTTTGTCGATTTCACCTGAAAGAACAACTTTAACAAATTCGATGTTCTTAGTGATAACGTTAGCTGCTTTAAGGCTGTTTAGATCTACAACGTCACCAGTTACTTTCGCTAGCTCAGCTAGACGAACTTCAGCAGACACTAGGCTCTTACGAGAAGTGAAACCGAATTTTGGTAGACGCTGTTTCAAAGGCATTTGACCGCCTTCAAAACCTGGACGAACACTGCCGCCAGAACGTGATTTTTGACCTTTGTGACCACGGCCACCAGTTTTACCTAGGCCAGAACCGATACCACGGCCTACGCGCTTCTTAGAAGGCTTAGAACCCGCAGCCGGTGATAGAGTATTCAAACGCATTCTGATTACTCCTCAACTTTAACCATGTAGTAAACCTTGTTGATCATACCGCGAATGCACGGTGTATCTTCAAGTTCTACTGTGTGGTTGATTTTACGAAGGCCAAGACCTTTAAGACACGCTTTGTGCTTAGGTAGGCGACCAATTGAGCTCTTAGTTTGAGTTACTTTGATAGTTGCCATGGTGTTCTTACTCCGAAATAGATTCAACAGTTAGACCACGTTTAGCAGCAACCATTTCTGGTGACTTCATGCTACCTAGAGCATCGATCGTAGCACGAACGATGTTGATAGGGTTCGTAGAACCGTATGCTTTAGATAGTACGTTGTGTACACCTGCAACTTCTAGTACTGCACGCATCGCACCACCTGCGATAACACCCGTACCTTCTGCTGCTGGCTGCATGTAAACTTTAGAGCCAGAGTGGCGACCTTTCACCGGGTGGTGAAGAGTGCCTTCGTTAAGCGCGATCGTAGTCATGTTACGACGTGCTTTTTCCATTGCTTTTTGAATCGCAGCAGGTACTTCACGAGCTTTGCCGTAACCGAAACCTACGCGACCGTTACCGTCACCAACTACTGTTAGTGCAGTGAAGCTCATGATTCGACCACCTTTAACCGTCTTAGAAACACGGTTAACGGCGATTAGCTTTTCTTGCAAATCACTAGCTTGTTGTTGTTCTTTAGCCATCTTCCAACCCTACCTTAGAATTTCAGACCAGCTTCGCGAGCAGATTCTGCTAGCGCCGCTACTCGACCGTGGTATTGGAAACCAGAACGATCGAATGCAACAGCAGATACGCCTTTTTCAAGAGCGCGCTCAGCAACAGCTTTACCAACTGCTTTAGCTGCATCGATGTTACCAGTACTCTTAACTTCTTCACGAATCGCTTTTTCAACAGTTGAAGCGGCTGCGATAACTTCAGAGCCGTTCGCTGCGATTACTTGAGCGTAAACGTGACGAGGAGTACGGTGTACTACTAGGCGAGTTGCACCCAGTTCTGCAATCTTACGACGTGCACGTGTAGCACGACGGATGCGAGATGCTTTCTTATCCATAGTGTTACCTTACTTCTTCTTAGCTTCTTTAGTACGCACATTTTCATCTGCGTAACGAACACCTTTACCTTTATAAGGCTCAGGCTCACGGTAAGAACGAATGTCAGCTGCAACTTGACCAACTAGTTGCTTATCACAACCAGTAATGATGATCTCAGTTTGGCTAGGACACTCAGCTTTAATACCCGCTGGCAACTCGTGCTCAACTGGGTGAGAGAAGCCAAGTGTTAGGCCTACAGCGTTGCCTTTGATAGCAGCACGGTAACCAACACCTTTAAGAGTTAGCTTCTTAGTAAAGCCTTCAGTAACACCAACAACCATGTTGTTAACTAGTGCACGAGCAGTACCTGCTTGTGCCCATGCGTTAGCAACACCGTCGCGAGGACCGAATGTAAGGTTGCTCTCTTCTTGAGCGATAACTACTGCGTTGTTTAGAACGCGAGTAAGTTCACCTTTAGCGCCTTTAACAGTAACTTCTTGGCCGTTTAGTTTCACCTCTACGCCAGCTGGAATAGCGACAGGTGCTTTAGCAACACGAGACATAATCTACTCCTATTAAGCTACGTAACAGATGATTTCACCGCCAAGACCTGCTTTACGTGCAGCGCGGTCTGACATCAGACCCTTGGAAGTGGAAACAACAGCAATACCCAAACCGCCCATCACAGTTGGTAGCGAGTCTTTATTTTTGTAGACACGCAGACCAGGACGTGAAACACGTTTGATTTGCTCAATTACTGGTTTTGCTTGGAAGTACTTAAGTGTAACTTCTAGCACTGGTTTTGCTTCGCCTTCAACAGCGAAGTCAACGATGTAACCTTCAGCTTTCAGTAGTGCAGCGATTGCAACTTTAAGCTTTGAAGAAGGCATTTTTACAGCAACTTTGTTTGCTGCCTGACCGTTACGAACGCGGGTCAGCATATCCGAAATCGGATCTTGCATGCTCATAAGATTTACTCCAAATGATTAAGTGGCAATTACCAGCTAGCCTTACGAAGTCCAGGAATCTCGCCTTTCATGCAAGCTTCGCGAACTTTGATACGGCTTAGACCGAACTTACGTAGGTAACCGTGTGGACGACCAGTTTGGTTGCAACGGTTGCGCTGACGTGAAGCACTTGAATCACGTGGAAGAGCTTGCAGTTTAAGTACTGCGTTCCAACGATCTTCTTCAGATGCGTTTACATCGCTGATGATAGCTTTTAGAGCTGAGCGCTTTTCAGCAAACTTAGCTACTAGCTTCGCGCGTTTAGTTTCGCGCGCTTTCATTGATTGTTTAGCCATAACAGTAACCCTTCACCTTACTTACGGAATGGGAAGTTAAAGGCAGCCAGCAGAGCTCGGCCTTCCTCATCGTTTGCAGCAGACGTCGTAATAGTGATGTCTAGGCCACGAACACGGTCTACTTTATCGTAGTCGATTTCCGGGAAGATGATTTGCTCGCGAACGCCCATGCTGTAGTTACCGCGTCCGTCAAAAGACTTAGCGCTAACGCCACGGAAGTCACGTACACGTGGAAGTGCGATAGAGATTAAACGCTCTAAAAATTCCCACATACGTTCGCCACGCAAGGTTACTTTACAACCAATTGGGTAGCCTTCACGAATTTTGAAACCTGCAACAGATTTACGCGCTTTAGTGATAAGAGGCTTTTGACCAGAGATCGTTGCCATATCAGCTGCTGCGTTTTCTAGCAGTTTCTTATCGTTGATTGCTTCACCAACGCCCATGTTTAGGGTGATTTTCTCAATCCTAGGGACTTGCATGACGCTTGAGTAGTTGAATTGTTTGGTCAATTCAGCAACTACAGACGACTTGTAGTAATCATGCAGTTTCGCCATAGTAGAACTCCAAATTACTTTCTATTAGTTAGAAACAGTTTCGCCGTTAGACTTGAAGAAACGAACTTTCTTGCCATCTTCGATACGGAAACCGATGCGGTCAGCTTTACCAGTAGCCGCGTTAAAGATTGCAACGTTAGAAGCGTCAATTGCTGCTTCTTGCTCAACGATGCCACCTTGTTGACCTAGAGCCGGTTGAGGCTTTTGGTGCTTCTTAACAAGGTTGATACCTTCAACGATAACTTTACCAGTTGCTAGAACCTTAGTTACTTTACCTTTCTTGCCTTTATCTTTACCAGCAAGAACGATTACTTCGTCATTACGACGGATTTTAGCTGCCATTATGTAGCTCCTTACAGTACTTCAGGTGCTAGTGAAACAATTTTCATGAATTTCGCATTACGAAGTTCACGAGTCACTGGACCAAAGATACGTGTGCCGACTGGTTGCTCAGTAGTGTCGTTCAACAATACACAAGCATTACGGTCGAAGCGAATGACAGAACCGTCTGGACGACGTACGCCTTTACGGGTGCGAACTACTACCGCCTTCAGAACATCACCTTTTTTTACTTTACCGCGAGGAATTGCTTCTTTCACAGTAACTTTGATGATGTCGCCGATGTGTGCGTAACGACGGTGTGAGCCACCCAGAACCTTAATACACATTACCTTGCGCGCGCCAGAGTTATCTGCTGCGTCAAGTGTACTTTGCATTTGGATCATTGTTAGTGCTCCGCTAAATATTAAAAACTAGACCCTCTCGGGTCGGGCTGCCTCTTTAAAGGGACGCGAATTGTACCACCCTTTTTTGTGATTGGGTAGACAAAAAATAAGCGGCCCCAAAAATAATTTGGAGCCGCTTGATTTCGCTAGAGAAAAACGATTAAATTTTCGCTTTTTCTACGATGCTTACCAAAGTCCAAGACTTAGTCTTAGACAGTGGACGGCACTCACGAACTTCAACAGTGTCGCCAATGCCACACTCGTTGTTTTCGTCATGTGCGTGTAGTTTAGTCGTACGCTTTACGAATTTACCGTAAATTGGGTGTTTAACCATGCGTTCGATTGCAACAACAATAGACTTATCGCCTTTGTTGCTAATTACACGACCTAGTTGAGTACGGATTTGTTCGCTCATTATGCGCCTGCCTTCTCAGTCAAAACAGTTTTCACACGTGCGATATCACGGCGTACAGCTTTTAGAGTATGAGTTTGCTGAAGCTGACCAGTTGCAGCTTGCATGCGCAAGTTGAACTGTTCACGTAGCAAATTCAAAAGCTCAGCGTTAAGCTCTTCAACGTTTTTTTCGCGTAGATCTTGTGCTTTCATCACATCACCTGCTTAGTTACAAATGTAGTTTTGAACGGCAGTTTGCGAGCCGCTAGGCGGAACGCTTCACGTGCCAACTCTTCAGGTACACCGTCCATTTCGTACATAACCTTACCAGGTTGGATTTGGGCTACCCAGTACTCAACGTTACCTTTACCCTTACCTTGACGAACTTCTAGTGGTTTTTCTGTGATAGGCTTGTCTGGGAATACACGAATCCAGATTTTACCTTGACGCTTAACGTGACGCGTCATTGCACGACGTGCCGCTTCGATCTGACGAGCAGTAAGACGACCACGACCAACAGCCTTAAGACCGAATGTGCCGAAGCTTACGTCTGTACCTTTAGCTAGACCACGGTTGCGACCAGTCTGAACCTTACGGAACTTAGTACGTTTAGGTTGTAGCATCTGTCGACTCCTTACTTACGGCCTTTGCGCTGCTTCTTAGGCTTGTCGCCTTTTGGCTCTACAGCGTTAGCTGCTGGCATACCGCCTAGAATCTCACCTTTGAAGATCCAAACTTTAATGCCGATCACACCGTATTGGGTGTGAGCCGAAGAAGTTGCGTAATCAATGTCAGCACGTAGAGTGTGTAGAGGCACACGGCCTTCACGGTACCACTCAGAACGTGCGATTTCAGCGCCGCCTAGACGACCACTTACTTCCACTTTGATACCTTTAGCGCCAAGACGCATAGCATTTTGTACCGCACGCTTCATAGCACGACGGAACATAACACGACGCTCAAGTTGAGACGCGATGCTATCAGCCACAAGTTGGCCGTCTAGCTCAGGCTTACGTACTTCAGCGATGTTAATTTGCGCTGGTACACCTGCGATTTTAGCTACAGCTGCGCGTAGCTTCTCAACGTCTTCACCTTTCTTACCGATAACAACGCCAGGACGAGCAGTGTGAATAGTCACACGGATGCTCTTAGCTGGACGCTCGATAACGATACGTGAAAGAGACGCTTTTGCTAGTTCCTTAGTAAGGAACTGACGTACCTTGAAGTCGCCGTCTAGGTTGTCAGCGAAATCTTTGGTGTTAGCAAACCATGTAGCATTCCAAGGCTTAACGATGCCAAGACGAATACCATTAGGATGTACTTTCTGACCCATTGCTTATCTCCTAGTCTTAAGCGTCTGCAACAACAACAGTGATGTGGCAAGAACGCTTCAAGATACGGTCGGCACGGCCTTTAGCACGAGGCATAATACGCTTCATGATAGGACCTTCATCTACGAAGATTTTTGCGACTGAAAGATCGTCGATATCTGCACCTTCGTTGTGTTCCGCATTCGCGATTGCTGATTCAAGAACTTTCTTAACTAGTTCAGCAGCTTTTTTGTTGCTGAAAGTTAGTAGTTCAAGAGCTTGATCCACGCTTTTACCGCGGATTTGGTCTGCAACTAAGCGAGCTTTCTGAGGAGAAATACGAGCAAAGTTATGTTTAGCGATAGCTTCCATCATCTACTCCTTATTTCTTCTTAGCTTTCTTATCCGCAGCGTGGCCGCGGTAAGTGCGAGTTGGTGCAAATTCACCCAGTTTGTGACCGATCATTTCTTCGGTAACGAAAACTGGTACGTGCTGACGACCATTATGGACAGCGATGGTCAAACCAATCATTGATGGGATGATCATTGAACGACGGGACCAAGTCTTAACAGGCTTTTTGTCTCCGCTTTCCACCGCTTTCTCTACCTTCTTCAGCAAGTGTAGGTCAATAAAAGGACCTTTCTTGAGAGAACGTGGCATGGCGATTCCTCTTTATAGATTACTTATTACGACGACGTACGATGTACTTGTCAGTGCGCTTGTTCTTACGAGTCTTAAAGCCTTTAGTTGGCTGACCCCAAGGAGATACTGGGTGACGACCACCAGAAGTACGGCCTTCACCACCACCGTGTGGGTGGTCTACCGGGTTCATTACCACACCGCGAACGGTTGGACGAACACCGCGCCAGCGGCTAGCACCAGCTTTACCTAGTTCACGTAGCATGTGCTCAGCATTACCAACTTCACCGATTGTTGCACGGCCTTCTGATAGTACTTTGCGCATTTCGCCAGAACGTAGGCGTAGAGTTACATATGCACCATCGCGAGCGATGATTTGTGCGTATGCACCTGCAGAACGAGCAATTTGTGCACCTTTACCAGGCTTAAGTTCAACACAGTGTACTGTAGAACCTACTGGGATGTTGCGCATCGGCAGAGTGTTACCTGCTTTGATAGGCGCATCAACACCAGACTGGATAGAGTCACCCGCTTGGATGCCTTTTGGTGCAATGATGTAGCGACGCTCACCGTCTGCGTATAGAACTAGAGCGATGTTTGCACTACGGTTTGGATCGTATTCTAGGCGCTCAACTTTCGCTGGGATGCCATCTTTAGTACGCTTGAAATCAACCAAACGATAGTGATGCTTGTGACCACCACCGATGTGACGTACTGTGATACGACCGTTGTTGTTACGACCACCGTTCTTAGAGTTTTTCTCTAGAAGTGGAGCGTAAGGCTTACCTTTGTGAAGGTCAGCGTTAACAACTTTAACTACGTGACGACGACCAGGGGAAGTCGGCTTACATTTAACAATAGCCATTGTTTAACTCTCCTGTTATTCCGCACCGCCAACGAAGTCAAGATCTTGACCTTCCGCCAGAGTCACATACGCTTTCTTAACGTCGCTGCGGCGACCTTGGCGTAGACCTTGGCGTTTAGTCTTACCCTTAAGAACAAGAGTATTTACAGACTTAACTTCAACTTCAAATAGCTTTTCTACAGCTGCTTGGATCTCTTTCTTAGTTGCATCTTTAGCTACTTTGAAAACGATAGTGTTCGCTTTCTCAGCTGCCATAGTTGCTTTTTCAGAGATGTGCGGAGCACGTAGAACTTTTAGGATACGCTCTTCAGTGATCATGCTAGCATCTCCTCAACTTGTTTAACTGCAGCTGCAGTAATAACAACTTTGTCGAACGCGATTAGAGATACTGGATCGATACCAGCAACGTCACGTGCGTCAACTTTGTATAGGTTACGAGCAGCTAGGAATAGATTCTCATCTACTTCGCTAGTCACGATTAGCGCATCTGTAAGCTCAAGCTCTTTAAGCTTAGCTACAAGCTCTTTCGTTTTTGGAGCTTCTACAGAGAAGTTATCAACAACGATTAGACGCTCTTGACGAACTAGCTCAGAAAGAATGCTCTTCATAGCACCGCGGTACATTTTTTTGTTAACTTTTTGGCTGTGATCTTGTGGTTTCGCAGCAAAAGTAACACCACCTGTACGCCAGATTGGGCTACGAATTGTACCAGCACGTGCACGGCCAGTACCTTTTTGGCGCCATGGCTTAGCGCCACCGCCAGATACTTCAGAACGAGTCTTTTGAGCGCGAGTACCTTGACGAGCACCTGCTGCATAAGCAACAACTACTTGGTGTACAAGAGCTTCGTTGAAGTCACGTCCGAAAGTAGTCTCGGAAACAGTTAGTGCATCAGCACCTTTAACCATCAATTCCATTACTTACTCCTAGACGTTAAGCTTTAATAGCTGGTTTTACGATCACGTTGCCGCCTGTTGAGCCTGGTACTGCACCTTTAATAAGAAGCAGATTGCGCTCAGCGTCAACACGTACGATCTCTAGGTTTTGAGTCGTTACACGCTCAGCACCCATGTGACCTGCCATTTTTTTGCCTTTAAATACGCGACCTGGAGTTTGGCACTGACCAATTGAACCCGGAGCACGGTGAGACAAAGAGTTACCGTGAGTAGCATCTTGAGTAGAGAAGTTCCAACGCTTAACAGCGCCTTGGAAGCCTTTACCTTTAGAAGTACCAGTAACGTCTACTTTTTTAACGTCGTTGAATAGTTCTACGTTTAGCTCAGCGCCAACTGCGAACTCTTCGCCGTTTTCCAAACGGAATTCCCAAAGACCGCGACCTGCTTCAACACCTGCTTTCGCAAAGTGGCCAGCTTCTGGCTTAGAAACACGGCTAGCTTTCTTAGCACCTGCAGTTACCTGGATTGCTGCATAACCGTCTGCTTCAAGTGTACGTACTTGAGTTACACGGTTCGCTTCAACCTCAACAACTGTTACAGGGATAGAAACGCCTTCTTCGGTAAAAATGCGGGTCATACCCACTTTACGTCCGACTAGACCAATCATTCTTCTAATCTCCCTTAACCTAGGCTGATTTGAACATCAACGCCAGCAGCAAGATCAAGACGCATTAGAGCGTCAACAGTTTTGTCTGTTGGCTCAACGATGTCGATCAAACGCTTGTGAGTACGGATTTCGTACTGGTCACGTGCATCTTTGTTGACGTGTGGAGAGATAAGAACAGTGAAACGCTCTTTACGAGTAGGTAGTGGAATTGGACCACGAACCTGTGCGCCGGTACGCTTAGCTGTTTCAACGATTTCCGCAGTCGACTGGTCGATTAGTTTATAATCGAAAGCCTTTAGGCGGATACGAATACGTTGGTTCTGCATGAGACAGAGCTCCAATAATTAAAAATTACACAAACAATATCGCCACTCATACTCGCGAAGGCGAGAGAATGCCGATTGATTTATGTGAAACCGTAGCACTCTAATTGAGCGCATTGTCAGCTAATTTTCGATTCACTCAACTGCTAGGCAGAGAGTCAATTGTATTAACTGCGAACATAAGCTGAGTCTACGTTACTAAGCACTTGCCGGAGGCAAATTACTTACTCCTCTTTGCTCATTGGTTCACAACTGAACTAAGTCAGTGGGCGGTATTATACAGATCACAAAACGGGATGCAATAGGTGGGGGAAAAATAAACGAATTTACTTTTAGGGTCTAGTCATGGACAACTAGACCCTGGTGTATGATGCGCTACTCTTCGTCAACAAACTGAGCTTGAAGATAGTTTTCAATACCCACTTTCTCTATCAGTCCTAGCTGGGTTTCGAGCCAATCCACATGCTCTTCTTCGTCTTCTAATATGTCTTGGAACAGATCACGAGAGACAAAATCGCGACTATCTTCTGCGTAAGCGATCGCATCTTTTAGGTCAGGTATTGCCATCATTTCGAGTTTAAGGTCGCACTCCAACATTTCCTTAGTATCCTCACCGACCATGAGCTTACCTAAATCTTGTAAATTGGGTATGCCTTCTAAGAATAAAATCCGCTCAATCAGATGATCGGCGTGTTTCATTTCATCGATAGATTCGTGGTATTCCTTATCGGCCAGGTGCTTTAAGCCCCAGTCTTTGTACATTCTTGCGTGTAGGAAATATTGATTGATGGCAACAAGTTCGTTACCGAGAATTTTGTTGAGATGTTGAATGATGATTGGATCGCCTTTCATGACAAAGCCCTCCTCTTTGGTTCAGTATTAACTGTAGAACCAATTAGAGAGGTGTCAAAGCAACCTGGCGAAGGTTTTGGGGTTAGCTTACTTTTGCAAACTGCATAGCCTGTGTTTCGCTGAGGATTTCTTTAGCTTGTTTAACGCATTTACCACACTGTGAGCCGAGAGAAGTGCACTTTCTGATGGTACGCATATCAGTGATACCTTCTTCGATAGCAAGCTTACGCAATTTTTTATCAGAGATGCCGTGGCATAAACAAACAAACATAAATCAACCTTTCACAATTCACGCTGAAGAATATAAACGAGAATTGTTAGCATTACCAGTGCTACTTACCTCCAAATCGACCTAATTGAGGTAAGTCCCTGAAGCGACATTAAATTTATTTTTCATATAAAAAAAGAGGAGCCTAAGCTCCTCTTTTCGCGTTTATTGCGATTATCAACTAAATATTAGTCGAAGATCTTAGCAACAACACCAGCACCTACAGTACGGCCACCTTCACGGATAGCGAAACGTAGACCTTCATCCATTGCGATTGGAGCAATTAGCTCAACTTTCATTTGGATGTTGTCGCCTGGCATTACCATTTCTACGCCTTCAGGTAGAGAGATGTCACCAGTTACGTCAGTTGTACGGAAGTAGAACTGTGGACGGTAGCCTTTGAAGAACGGAGTATGACGGCCGCCTTCGTCTTTAGAAAGTACGTATACTTCAGACTCGAACTTAGTGTGTGGGTTGATTGAGCCAGGAGCTGCAAGAACTTGACCACGTTCAACGTCATCACGCTTAGTACCACGTA
>NZ_JAKJST010000033.1:0-71155 GCF_050337275.1 Vibrio wakamikoensis
AAAGTCTCCTCGACCATTCCCCAATCAATTACCTCCGCTGGAATACCCTAGCGAACATGAAGTCAGAAAGGTGAAATGTGGCGGCTATATTAAACTTAACGGGCAAGCCATTTACGTCACGAGAAGACTATTAGGTGAGTACGTTAGTTTGGAATATATCGACAATCGATGTTGGTTGCTTCGATTTGGAGAAATGAGATTAGGGATTGTAGATGAAGTTGTTGGAAAAGTAATTCGGCCAACATAGGGTGTTACCTATGTGGCCGGTTTAAAGTGTTACCTATGTGACCATCAGTACACGCATTCCAAGCTTTAAATTGTCATTAGCCTAGCAACAGGCTCGAGAGCCGTTATTTTAGTTCCCATTTCGCTACAATCGCTTCGGCACGTGCCAGTAACTCAGTGCTCGATGTCGATTGCATGAACGCTGCGTTATCACGCACTTGCTCGACAGTGTGCGCGCCAGCAATCACAGGCCCTACTTCTTCTTGCGCCACAAGCCAGTGGATCGCTAAGTGTGAAAGCGGAATGTTGGCTTCTTTAGCCAGCGCTTTTAGCTCTTCAACACAGTTGAAGTAGGGTTCAAACGCTTCGCCATTGAGTTTAGGGTTGTTACGACGGTCGTCGTTCTCATCCCAGTTACCAGAGCGCTTTAACGTACCCGTCAGCAGACCCTGCATTAGCGGTGAGTACGGTAGGTACTTCATGTCGTGCTCTTTACAGAACGGCAGCGCTTCTTCACGTGCACGGTATTGCAGCGGAATGTTGTGGTAATGCTCTGGGTTTTGCTCAAGTAGGTTGTAGAGACCTTGGAAGGTCGCCACTTCAACACCTGTCATCATCTCACGCGTCATATCAAGCGAGTAGTTCGATACACCGACGTGGCGAATTTTGCCTTGTCGTTTAAGTTCAGCCAGTGCCTCTGCCGTTTCTGAAATTGGCGTGTTTGGATCTGGCCAATGCACTTGGTACAGGTCGATGTACTCAGTTTGCAAGCGAGTTAGTGAGTCATCAATCTCTTTGGAGATGCTCTCTTTTGTCAGATCTTTACGAGTCTTTTTGCGCTCATCTTGAGACCATGGCAGGCCACACTTGGTCGCGATGATAATGTTGTCGCGAGACTCGGTTTTCAGCGCTTGGCCAAGTACCGTTTCCGCGTGACCTTTACCGTAAACCGGTGCAACATCGAAAAAGTTGATGCCGTTGTCGAGCGCCGCTTTGATTGCTTTGATGGATTCATTGTCAGAGACGTTGTTCCAAGTCCCGCCGATTGCCCAGCAGCCAAAACCCACCGCTGAGGCATTAAGATCTTTGATTTGTTTGTTTTTCATCATTCGTTCTCTTGTTTTCTCATTCAAGGGTCGGGATTGGATTACTTAAGTTCCGGCCAGTACTCTTTGTTCGCTTCGAGCATGTCATCAAGGATAAGCTTCGCCACTTTCGCTGATGGAATGGTCTTGTTAAGCGCAAAGGCTTGCAGCGCTTTGTCGTAAGAGCCTTCAATTGCAGCATCAACTAAGCACTTCTCAGACATTAGCTGTTGCTGCAGCATGCCTTGGTAGAAGTGTGGCACTTCACCCACTTGGATTGGGTAGACTTTATCGCGGCCGAGTAGTGCAGGCACTTCCACCATTGCGTCATCTGGCAAGCCTTTGATGATGCCGTTGTTAGGGATGATCACTAGCCACTTCTGGCGTAGGTCATAAGCCATCGACATCGCCACGTCTGCAATAAACTCACCGTGCACGCCAACATGGAATTTGCCTTCAACGTTGCCATCTGATGCTTTGATTTGCTCAATCGCTTCAAACATCTTCTTCTCACGACCTTCCATGACCTCGTTAGCACGAGTGTGCTCTGGGTCAGACTGAGCCACGATATCATCAGCCATTAGGTAGTATTGAAGGTAAGTGTTTGGCACGTACTCTGGGAACATTTGCATTAGAGGCTGAGTGTTCTTGAAGGTTTTAATCCAAGAAGGCTCAGAGTGACACGCGTTTTCCACTTCTTCTTCAGTCAGCATGCCGAATTTTTGGATGTGGCTACGAAGGAACGGGATTTTCTCTTCGCCATCAACTTTGATAGACGTAAACCAGCCGTAGTGGTTCAGGCCGAAGTACTCAACGTCGAGATCATAACGATTCACACCAAGGATATTCGATAGGTTACGCTCAATCGCCACTGGCATGTCACAGATGTTAAGCACGCGAGCGTTAGGACGTAGGCGGTGAACTGCATCAGCCACAATCGCCGCTGGGTTTGAGTAGTTCAGCATCCAGCAAGATTCTTTAGCGAAGCGCTCCATATGATCGATAAGCTCAATCATTGGGAAGATAGTACGCATGCCGTAAGCCAGACCGCCAGCACCACAAGTCTCTTGGCCTACACAGCCGTGACGAAGAGGGATTTTTTCGTCAGTTTCACGCATCTTGTACTGACCTACGCGGATTTGAGCAAACACGAAGTCAGCGTGAGAGAAAGCCACTTCTGGTTCCGTCGTCACCGTCAGTTTCACGTGTGGAGCGTGAGTTTTGACCACGTAGTCCACCAATACTGCAACGTTGTCTTGGCGCTCGGCATCAATGTCGTACATGCGGATTTCCGCGATAGGGAAGTCACCCCCTTTCATTAGAAGAGCTTTAACGATACCGGCAGTGTATGTTGAGCCGCCGCCTGCGATTGCGATGATTTGTGGTTGCTTGGTCATAACCAACTCCAATTTGATTTTGAATGCTGTTCGGATATTTTAAAGGTCATGTAATTTACAACCTATGTTGAATAGGTCTTATCCTATGGATTTGATCTGATGTGACAAATTGAATACCTTTAATGTGTGATCGTATTCAAACAATAGTTGGGATTGGTTATGGAAATACGGGTTTTCTATGCCCTCTTTTACGAGATAAGTAGATTGCCAGTTTGTGAGCGTTAGGGTGAAACCAGGCTTCGGTATAATCAAAGTAGCGCCCATCTTCTAGGTTGGATATTGAGCGCAGGTTCATGATCGGGTGGCTTTTCTCCATTCCAAGCAAGGCCATAATCTCCTCATCGGAGTCAACGGCGGTGAACTCTTGGCGACTGCCTTGTATCAACATTCCTTTCTCATGCTCGACATAATCGAATTTTGATTTCTGTAACGTAGAGATATTGAGGTCGGGAAACAATGCGACCGGCATATAGCTGTCTTCGACAATCCTTGGTTGGTCATCAATAAACTTCACCCGACGTATGTAATACAAGGGCTCGTTGGGTTTTAGTCCTAGGAGTTTATGGACGGGGGCGTTGTCACTACTCATCAAAAATTGCGTCACCTGATACTTCACGGTTTTATTGTTGTGGGTCAGGATTTCAGAGGTGCCAGCCAAACAATTGAGTTGATGCGAATATTGCTTTTCCAGTACATAGGTACCAGACCCACGGCGCTTTTCGACCAGCTTGAGCTTAACCAGTTCATCCACGGCCTTGCGAATGGTGATGCGGCTGACTTGGTACTCTTCAATTAACTGCTTTTCTGTCGGTAATGCTGATCCAACGCTGTACACATCCGCGTTGATCTTCTCTTTTAAGCTCTCTAATACTTTTACGTATAGCACGATGTCATTTCCAAAAAATTATTGGTTATATCAATATCAAAATAACATAATAAATTGGTTCTATATTAGGTCATTCATCACATTCTAGGTACAACAAAGTTGTTATGACTTCTTTTCTGAATAAAGTGATTTTCAGAAAGAAAATAATTAATAGCGTATTTAGGAACATCAATAATGAACAAAGAAGCTATAACCACTTATATGAGTGACTTATCGCGCGCCATGCTGGCACCGATATATGTCCTTCCACTAGTGGGTTTTGTGATTGCCATCGGAGCGGCAACAACCAACCCAGGCATTGTCGAAGTACTGCCTTTCTTAGATGCCCCTTTCTTTAAAGGGATGGGAGAAGTGTTGGTTTGGTCAACGCTGAGCGTTCTTATTAACCTGCATATCATCTTCGCTGTCGGTATTTCGATGGGGCTTGCGAAAAAAGACAAGCACCTAGCTGGCTTTAACGCGCTGATCATCTACTTCATCTACTTGTACACCATGCATACCTATATGAAGTTCAATGGTCTGCTATTAGATGGTGACTTAGGGGGAACCGGTCAGGCGAACATCCTTGGCTTGCAAGTGGTCGATACAGGTATCTTCGTTGGCATGCTGATCGGTATTGTTAACGCTTACTTCCACAACAAATACAGCCAAAAGGTACTTAAAGGCGCGCTATCACTATACGGTGAATCTCGACTTGTGCTTATTATCATGATTCCGGTTGCGATTGGCCTTGGTATTCTGTTTACCCACATCTGGCCACCGGTTCAGCACGCTATCTTCGGCTTTGGCGAAAGCATTCGCGGCGCAGGTTCTATGGGTGTTGGTGTGTACGGTTTCCTAGAGCGTATCTTGATTCCAACAGGTCTTCACCACTTGCTTTGGGTGCCAATGCACTTCTCTGATCTCGGTGGCTGTGCTGCTGTCGCAGGTCAAAACTACTGCGGCATCGAGAATATCTTCCTTGCTGAAATTGGTGACCCAGAGACTACGCGTCTTTCTAGTTCAATCGTGTTTGACTCACGCAGCCTAGTAAAAATCTTTGGTTTGACAGGTGCGGGTCTTGCTATGTACCACTGTGCTGACCAAGACAAGCGCGAAAAAGTGAAAGCGATTGTGTTCCCTGCTGTGTTGTCTTCTATTTTGGTGGGTGTTACTGAGCCGATTGAATTCTCATTCCTTTTCGTAGCGCCAATCCTGTTTGTTGTGCACGCTATCCTTACTGGTCTATTCATGGCTGTGTTGTCGTTGCTGGATGTCGTGGCGGTAGGTAAAGGTGGTCTTATCGACTTCATCGTTTACAACATTCCACTGGGTACCGATAAAACCGATTGGCCGATGTACGTGGCGATTGGTCTGGTTCAGCTAGCGGTGTACTACTTTGTGTTCCGCGCGCTGATCACGCACCTCAATCTAAAAACCATTGGTCGCGGTGAAGCTGAAATGAAGCTACAAACCAAAGACGACTACAAGAACCGCAACAAAACAGACGCCATTGATATTGCAGTCGGTGAGTTCAACTCGATTGCTATCATTGAAGGTCTAGGTGGTAAAGATAACATCGTTGATGTGCAAAACTGCTACACCCGATTGCGTGTGGAGGTTCGTGACCCATCTTTGGTGGACGAGGCGAAAATTCAAGAATCGAACCCTATGGGGCTGGTCAACAAAGGCCAAAACATTCAAATCATCTTCGGCAGTCACGTAGCATCCGTGCGCCAGGAAGTGAATGAGTTCTTGGAGGCGATGGCGTAAGCGCTAATACCTTTTCCTCCCTCTACGAAAAAGGCCTAGGTGACGATACTGTCCCTAGGCCTCTTTGAGCTCAAGTGTGTAATGTCGTTACATCAACCACTTCCACCAAATAAACACGGCAAGGAAACCAAACAGGTAAACAAGACCAATAATCGATAGTGCTTTTAGTTTACTACCCATTTGCAGCGCTTTAGGAAGAGCCGTTTTAGACACTAAAACATAATTGAGCAGTGCAAACACTGGAGTGGTAACAAACGCCATGATCATCGCAAAGTTGAGCATTGGCATCAGTGCTTTGGCAAAGAAAGCGATAATCGAAATAGCCGCAATCGACACCACAATGACCCATGCTTGGTAAGACTTCGGGTTCTCTTCAGTCTTGTTTTGAAGCAGGCGCTGTGACTCGGCAATTGCGCGCGAGTAGCCATCAATCACGGTAATGGTGCTGCCAAAAATACAGAAGAAGGCAATCACAGCGATCAGGTAGCGTGACCATTCACCAATGGTTGATGCGTACATGCCGACTATTTGATGAGAGAACCCCACTCCCGAAGCAGACAGCTCTGTCCCAGAACCGTGGATAACCAGTGCGCCCAGCGCAACAAAAACCAAGGCTAATAAAGCCGTACCAATATAGCCCACATTAAAATCGAACAGCGCCGACTCAGCGGTCACTTTCTGCTTCTTACACTGACTCTTAAGCCACATGGACGTGATGCTAGATATCTCAATCGGTGCAGGCATCCAACCCATAGTCACTACGATAAAGCCGATGGCGGCAATGGTCCACGGAGATGGGGCTTGATAATCGGCGGGCGCGACGCTGCCGTTAGACGCTGCGATAATCACCGCTGTCACAGTTGCCACCGTCAATGTGGCCATAATCGCTTTGGACAGTCCGTCGAGCGCTTTGTAGTGACCGGCGAATAAAATCCCAATACAGGTCACCAGCACAACCCCGCAAAGGGCAAGCGAGGACAGCTCAAATGGTAAGAAGTAGCCGAGTAAACTGGCGCTAAACAAGAGTAGTGCTGCCGTATTGACCACTGCGGAAATGACCGTCAGCAGCGTAAATACCCAAAGGTATCCACGGCCTAATCCTTCATAGCCTTGAATCAGACTATTGCCTGTACCGACGGTGTACTGAACCCCAGCTCTAAAAAATGGGTATTTAAATAGATTAACGAGCAAGATCAGTGCTGCGAGTTGCCAGCCATAGATGGCACCTGCTTTAGTAGAAGCAACAAGGTGAGAACCACCAACGGCGGCCGCTGCCATCATGATGCCTGGACCAAGAGAACGTACTAAGTGAGATAAGCCTGGGCGTGATGCTGGCTCTGAAGGGAGTGAAGTATCCATGACATGAGTCCTTTATGATTATTATCCGTACTGCAATCGCTGTAAAAAATTATTTACGAAACGATAAAAAATTATTTCCAACACATTCATTTCTACAGTAATTTCAGCAGGATGCAATGTGATGGAATGAAAAGGACGCCTTGGTTTGGTCGGTGTATCTATAAAATGAGTTAGAAGTGGATGTTTGTGCTGATTATCTTGGGATAGATAATGCATCCTCATTGGAGGTTGGCAAAAAAGAGTAGGAAAAATATTGGAAGGAGTCGCGAGCACAAAGGCTCGCGACGCTAGTAATAGGGTGCTATCTAGCGATTAAGTTTTAGGTTTTCTCTTCAGCTGCTGCACAACCAGTCCAATCACAATTAACATTAAGCCGACGAGTGTCGATGGATGGATTTCTTCGCCGATAACGGTGGCAAGCAGCATCAGTGAGATAAATGGCGAAGCAAAGATCAGATTACTGATACGCGCAGTATTTTGTGTCAGCTTCAAAGCGCTCAGCCAAAGAACAAAGGTAATACCCATTTCGAAAAGACCCACATAGCTTACCGCCAGCCAGCCCTTTAGGGTGATACTTGACCAAGCGGCGCCCTCATAGATCGCGACACCGAAAGCAAATGGTAACGCCACCAAAAAGCCGAGCAGTACACCAACAACCGGATCGGCAGTGTTTTTGGTGTTCAGGATCCAATAGCCTGCCCAAAGCAAAGTGGAAAGCAGCGCTAGTGCCACGCCTGCTGGACTATCAAATTGCAGTCCTAGCACATCCCCTTTAGTAGCGATGACCACCACGCCTAAATAGCCGAGTGCACACGCAAACCAATCTTGCGGACGGATTTTCTGTTTTAGGAATACCGCCGCCATTAAGGTTAATGTGATTGCCCAGCTGTAATTGATGGGCTGCGCTTGCGACGCTGGCAGTAAGTCATACGCCTTGAACAGAATAAGGTAATACGCGAGTGGGTTGATGAGTCCCAGCAATAGGTAGTACCAAGGATTGGAAAAAAACGTGGTTTTGAGTTGAGACAGCGTCCCTTTTACGGCACAGACAATGACCAGAGCGATGGTTGAGGCAACCGATGCTGCGGCGACCATTTGCGCAGGGGTAAATTCAGCCAATGTGAGTTTAAATGCCGTCGCGACCGTAGACCACAGTAGGACAGCAGATAACCCAAACAGCAGGGCTTTGCGTTCGTTTTGCATGGAGAGTTAGCATTAGGATGGAGTAAACAATGTCTGCATCTTACCAGTGAATGGCATTCTGAAAACAGCAGTTTGTGGTGACGAATCACACAAGATTGCAGCGAGCTCAACTAAAGTGAGATCAGCGGTGGCAGCGGTGTCAGATCGATCAATGGCGCTTGTTGCCATGAAGGTTCACTGGCAAACAGCCATAAGGTATCAACGTGATTTCCTTTAAGTGAAGAAATGTCGACGAGACTCATTAAGGCGTAAAAACGCCGTACATAGTGCACGGTCTCATTGGGCAGTTTGAGTTTTGAGAATTCACGACTGCCCGCTTTATTGATTGCGCGTTGTACTCGTCCTTCTCCCGCGTTATAGGCCGCTAGAGTAAGATTAATATCGCCCTCAAATTTTCGATATAAAAATGACAGATATTGCATCGCTGCCTGCGTGCTCGGCTCGATGTCAAATCGCTGATCGAGGTTTTGCTCTACGATTAACCCGAAGCGTTTTGCGGTGGCAGGCATGAGTTGCCAGAGCCCAGCGGCTTTCGCTGGTGAAACCGCCTTGGGGTTATAGGAAGATTCTAGCATCGGCACCAGTACGAGGCTTTCTGGTAGTGACCTTTTGCTTAGTTGTTTGAATATCTCATCCACTAAAGGACTGAACTCTTCGAACTTTTTAGTGATATGGGTTTGATAGGGTTTTAACGTGGCGATGTGCGGCGCTATGTCCGCTTGGGCTGGGGCACCTTGGGTCGGCTTGGCATAACTCACGCTGTGCCCAAGGCACAGCAGGCTCATCACTAGCAAAGTATGCCAGTGAGGTTGGCGCCAATAACGGCTAAACCGTTCGAGCATGTTCCTCATAACTGTGCTGTTTTTGACCCGTTAACTCGCCGAGTAATTCTTGGAAAGCGGCAGAGCTTTGGCCGTTGTTTTGGTTGTATTTTTGGCACTGTGCAATCAAAGACTCAAGGATGTGCCATTGTTTGTGCACGTTGTCTGACAGCTTTGCAGGCAGCGCTCTAATTAAGCGTTCAACCCCAGCTTGAGAGCAAGGCAGTTTTAATTGGGTGAGTGCCTGACTGCGGTTGCTGGCATTGCGGCCAAGTTGATTCAATATCGGCAGTTGGCTCTGGATATTGTCGCTCAGCGATTCCCCATCAAACTTGAGGTACAAGGCTTTTTGATGTTGCAGTAGTGCGAGCAGTTTTCGGTACAGTTTAATATCGTCAGAAATGCTCAGCACGAAGGCTTGTACTAGCTCGGTTTTCGATGCGGCCATGGTTGGTTACTCCACTCAATGGGGTCGCGTGCTTAGGATTCGTGACCAGTATGAAAACGCATCACCGCTTGCGACAGGGCTTTAACATCCAGACCCAATTCGCCATTCGCCAGTGCATTACGCACCGCTTCGACTTTGGCCATATCCACATTTGGCATAGCAGCGAGTTCGGCTTGTGCCTTGTCTAGCGCGGCTGTGTTGGCGTTGAATGCGGCTTCAGACACGGTTTTACGCTGCGGCGTTTCTGCGGTTTGAGTTTTAGACTGGTTGAAGTTAGTTTGTGGAACATGTCCGCCAGCCACTTTGTCGATTTTCATGGTGTTGCTGTCCTATCAAGATGTCGATAACAGTATAGGGCGACAAAGCGAGCGACAGTATTAAATCTGCCCACCTAAATTGTTGCCCTTTTTTTCTATCTTAATCTCAGTATTAATTTCGAGCGTGCTGTGTGAAATTTGTTACCTTGAGTCAGAAAATTAAAACTGAGTGTGAACTTGGTTCAAGCCAGTGACAACGGCGCGAATCACTTTCTTCGACTGGCTATTTTGTACTTTGATCTGTTCACCTTCTCCTGCCGTTTGTAGCGCGACGCCCTTGGTGGTGGCATTAAAGCCTCCCTTGGCGGCGATGATCACCACTTCGTTGCCCTTCTCGACCAACGGTGGATTGCTGACAAACTTAGCATCAATGATCTGCCCGGCACGCATCCTTCGCGTGACCTGTTTACCACGCAATGTCGACAGGTCGGTCACAAAGGCCGTTGCGCGCGACAAGGTGCGTGTTTCGAGTCGAACCGATGTGGCATCTACCGTGGTATGACGATTGAGCGTGGTGGTTGCCACTGCCACAGGCAAGGATAAGGTCGCCTTGATGCTGGCATTAATGCGCCAATCATTCACTCCGTCTTCACAGCTGACGCTGCGTTTTAAATTGCCTACAGGCAGCGCTTGATGGTCACGGCTACTGATGATGAGCGGTGCTATGCATTGATCGAGATGTTTTGCTGACTCTGGAACCAATATCACCAGTTTGGCGTCGTGCTTACCCCAGCGATGGCGCTCGGCGAGCTGCTCAATCTCCAAATCAAGCGCGTGGCGCACCGCGTGCTCGATATCCAACCGCGTCATTTTGGCGTGGCTGGTGGCGAAAGCAGACAGTGATATTGCCCCCAATAATAGACCTATGATCCATTTCCCCATGTCATATCTCGCTTCCGTGAATCGGAAGTTCCTCTTCCTTTGTTTTGTGTAATTCATTGTTTTTATTGAAATAAAAAATTGGCACGCATCTTGTTGTTAATTAGGGACGACCGCCCATTTAAGGACAAAGAGATGGCAATCAGTTTTGACAGTGCGTTAGGCGTGCATCCCGAAGCACTCAATTTTCGAGTTCAGAGAACCAAGGTGCTAGCCAGTAACTTAGCAAATGTCGATACACCTGGGTACCTAGCAAAAGACCTGAGCTTTACCACGGTGATGAAGCAAGCCAGCGCCAATGGTGTGCACAGCACGACACCAAAGTTGGACATTGCCACTCAATACTCCGTGCCGTACCAGAACAGCAAAGACGGTAACACGGTAGAGCTGGGCGTTGAGCAGGCCAAATTCACCCAAAACAACATGGATTTTCAAACTAGCCTGACCTTCATGAACATGAAGTTTAGCGGGCTAGCGAAAGCGATTGAGGGACGTTAATCATGTCATTTACCGATATTTATTCTATCGCTGGCTCAGCCATGACGGCGCAAACGGTACGACTTAACACCGTGGCCAGTAACCTTGCCAACGCAGACGCCGTGTCGGCCAACCCAGATGACGCTTATAAGCCGCTCAAGCCTGTGTTTGCCACTGTCTACAGCCAAACCCAATTGGCGAGTGATCAAGGGGTGTACCCCAATGCCGAAGTGCGCATTGTCGATGTGGTGAATAGTGGTGCTAAAGCCGAACAACGTTTTGAGCCGAATAACCCACTCGCCAATGAAGAAGGTTATGTCTACTACCCGGGCGTTGATGTGGTGGCGGAAATGGCAGACATGATGTCCGCATCACGCAGCTTTGAAACCAATGTGGAAGTGCTGTCGAATGTGAAAAGCATGCAGCAAGGATTACTTCGTTTAGGGCAGGGCAGCTAATGAGTATTGCACAGTTCACCGCGCTGGATACGGACTCTCCAGTCGCCCAGCAAACTAATGCTAATGTGTCTGCGAATCCGCAAGACGCCAACAGCGCTAGCTCACTACAAAATGAGTTTATCACCTTAATGGTGGCGCAAATCCAGAACCAAGATCCACTCAACCCGCTTGATGGCACCGAGTACGTTAGCCAACTGGCGCAGTTCTCTCAGGTACAAAGTACCGAGAACATGTCAACACTAATGCAAAACAGCATGGTGCTTCTCGACAACATGCAGGTGCTATCGACTGCAAGCCTAGTGGGTCAAACCGTGTATGTCAGCAGCAACGAGGTTGAACTGGCGGACGGCGCGCAAAAAGGTCGTATTGAGCTCGCCCATTCATCGAGCCAAGTGAATGTGGTGGTGGAAGACGAGTTTGGTCAAAAAACCAAAGTGCCACTGGGCGCTCACCCTGCCGGTGACGTGGATTTCACCATCAACCCAGAAGAGCTGGGTCTTAAGCCGGGCAAGTACTCTATTTCAGTCGAAGTACAAGACGGTCAAGCGCAGCCAAATTTGCTGCTGGCAGGTGAAGTTCAACAAGTCCGTATTCCTAGCACAGGCGGCGCGGCGATGGTCAATGTCGCTGGCGTGGGCAATGTGCCTTTCTATGAAATCAGTCAGTTTGGTGCTTAGCGCCGAGTGTAAAACCCATAATTATCAGAATTAAGAGGACATCATGAGTTTTAATATTGCTTTAAGTGGCTTGGATGCTACGAATACTCAGCTAAACACTATCAGTCACAACATTGCTAACGCTTCGACGTATGGCTTTAAGCAAGCGCGTACCGAGTTTTCTGCGGTCTATAACGGCATGCAGGCAGGCGGTGTGGAAGTGGCATCTATTTCACAAAACTTCGACAAAAATGGTTCGGTTTCCGGCACGGGGCGTTCGATGGACTTGGCCATCAATGGTAACGGCTTCTTTGTCACTAAAGACGGCATGGGGCAAACCCTGTACACCCGATCTGGTGTGTTTGGTACGGACAAAGACAACTACGTAGTCGGTAATACAGGCGCTAAGCTGCAAGGCTACAGTGTTGATAGAAATAACAACCTGCTTGAAGGCTCCGTTGGCGACATCAAAATCAGTACCTCATCTCTCGCCGCAAAAGCAACCGACAAGCTGGACTTTATCGCTAATTTCGATGCAAGTGCATCGGCGACTAATGTCGTACCTGCTGGCGATCCGTCACTCGCTCCATTTGAGGCCGACGGCGTGACACCGAACCCAGTTTACGATTCGACCGCAATTGCTTTTGACCCAAGCAACCCAGACTCCTTTAACTCGTCTTATACCTCAAAGGTTTATGACTCATTGGGTAACTCTCACACAGTGACGCAGTACTTCACTAAAACTGCGGACAACACATGGCAGGTGAATGTTGAGGTGGATGGTTCGCCAACGACGCCAGCGACAACACAGCAAGTAGACTTTAAAGCTGACGGTACGCTTGCTTCTCCAACTGGCAGCTTTAATGTTTCTTTCCCTGCTGCCGGTGCAAAAGGGATGAGCATCGATATCAGTCTAGCGGGCAGCACCCAGTTTGGCGCGGCATTTGGCGTAAGTACCAACAGTCCAAATGGTTACACCTCTGGTGAGCTTGCGGGTGTGCGTGTTGAGAACAACGGCATGGTTTTCGCGACTTACACCAACGGTCAGTCACAGCTACAAGGTCAGGTAGTGCTGGCGAACTTCGCGAACCCACAAGGCCTGGCGAAAACCAATGGTACCGCGTGGACACAGAGCTTTAGCTCTGGTGCACCAGTGGTGGGCACGCCGGGTACAGGCGTATTGGGCGATCTGACACCGGGTGCGCTGGAAGGCTCCAACGTAGACCTCACATCTGAGCTTGTGAACCTGATGACGGCGCAGCGCAATTACCAAGCGAACGCGAAGACGATTTCAACGTCTGACAAACTTACTCAAGCGCTGTTTAACGCGGTATAGAGGTAGGCCATGGATAGCTTGCTATTTACTGCGACCACGGGCGCAAGTCGCGTCCTTAAAGCGCAGCATGTTCGTTCAAACAACTTATCGAATGCCGATACGGCGGGCTTTCGTGCGGATATGGAGCGCGTCAACAGCGTTCCATTGCAAGGCTCAGGTTTCGATGGCCGCACTATGGTGGTCACCAACTCAGCCGCGACGCGATTTGATTCAGGCGACGTGGTGAAAACCGGTCGCCCGCTTGACATTGCCATCATGGGCGAAGGCTATATCAGTGTTCAAACCCCTGCCGGCAACGAAGCCTACACTCGCGCCGGTAACATCAAAGTGGACGATTTGGGTGCTATGAGCATCAATGGCTTTGCCGTTGTTGGTGATAACGGTCCTATGGTATTGCCTGAATTTCAGAAAGTGGAAATCAGTGAACGCGGCCGTGTGTCGGTGATCCCACCTGGCGGCGGTGCGGAAGTGGAAGTTGGCACGCTGAAACTGGTTAAGCCGGATATCACTCAGTTGCAAAAAGAGAGTGACAGCCTACTGCATAGTCTTGATGGTCAGCCGTTTGCGGCGGATGCGACGGTCAATCTAGCGCCTGAGCATATCGAGAGCAGTAACGTTTCAGCCATTGATGAGCTGCTGAGCGTGATGTCACTCACCCGCAACTTCGAGATGCAGATCCGCATGATGAAAACCGCGGAAACCTTAGCGCAATCCGGAAACAAATTAATGAGTGCGAGCTAGAAGGCTCGCCAACAGGAGTTAACCATGCATTCAGCATTGTGGGTCAGTAAAACAGGGATGGCCGCCCAAGACACCAAAATGACGGCGATTTCCAACAACCTTGCCAACGTTAATACCGTCGGTTTCAAACGTGACCGAGTGGTATTTGAGGACTTGTTCTACAGCATTCAGCGCCAACCTGGTGCTCAGGTAGACCAAGTGAATGAGCTACCAACCGGTGTTCAGTTGGGTAGCGGTGTTCGCGTTGTGGGGACGCAAAAAGTGTTCACTCAAGGCAGCTCACAAAACACAGGGCAAGAGCTAGATTTAGCCGTCATGGGACAGGGCTTTTTCCAAATCGAAAATTCCGATGGCCAGATCATGTACACCCGTAACGGCCAGTTTCATGTCAACTCAGAAGGTTTAATGGTCAACAGCCAAGGTCTACCGCTTGAGCCGCAAGTGCAGATCCCAGACAACGCCTTGACGGTTTCTGTGGGTGTCGATGGCACGGTGACGGCAACAACAGCCGACGGCCCTGCACCACAAGAACTGGGTCAAATTACCCTAGCTAAATTCATTAACCCCGCTGGCCTTGAAGCGATTGGTGGCAACTTGTTTAAAGAGACTGAAGCAAGCGGTCAAGCACAAGAGCTGATTGCGGGTGAAGAAGGCGCAGGTAGCATCAAGCAAGGCTCACTGGAAGGCTCAAACGTGCAAGTGGTGGAAGAGATGGTCGACATGATTACCACACAGCGCGCTTATGAAATGAACGCCAAGGTCGTATCGGCGGCCGATGACATGCTTAAGTTTGTCGCGCAAGCGGTGTAACGGGTTCCGTTAACCAAACAAGTTAACCAAACTCGTTGAGGAATTGAGTTGAGTGAGCGGGAGATAACGTGAAAGGAAGTAGTAATATGAAATGGTTTTCGCGACGCCTAATAGAAAAAGGCATAGTGGCACTGACGGTGCTACTGCTCGCTGGATGTGCAGCCAGACAAGAGTTTGTGCCGCCAGAGCCAGATGAGCAGAAGTACGCGCCGCCAGAGTTAAACTACGCGCTGCCCGAGGCAACCAATGGCAGTTTGTACCGTCATCAATACAACCTTACGTTATTTCAAGATCGCCGCGCCTATCGCGTCGGCGATGTGCTCACCATTTTGCTGGTGGAAGAAACCCAATCGAGCAAAAAAGCCGATACCAAGTTTGGTAAGTCATCGAATGTGGATTTTGGTGCCGCCAACATAGGTGGTACTACGATTAATGAAACGGCGGTGGGCATTAGCGGTAACCGCGCTTTTGACGGCAGTGCCGCCAGTTCGCAAGGCAACAAGCTTGAGGGTGCCATTACGGTCACCGTGCATGAAGTGATGCCAAATGGCGTACTCAAAGTCAGCGGTGAAAAGTGGATCCGCCTCAATCAAGGTGATGAATTTATCCGCGTCACTGGTATCGTCCGCGTTGACGATGTTGACCGTTATAACCAAGTCTTTTCACACCGTATCGGTGATGCTCGCATTACTTACTCAGGACGCGGCGCTTTAGCAGATAGCAACTCAGCGGGTTGGCTAACGCAATTCTTCACAAGCCCTTGGATGCCATTCTAATGTTGAAACTTCGTCACTTTTTTAACGCCCTTACTGCTGTGCTTGCCCTTGGCTTAATGCCAATGGCACAGGCGGAAGTGGAAATCCCAATTATGGATTTGGTTGACGTACAAGGTGTGCGTAGCAACCAACTTGTCGGTTACGGCTTGGTAGTAGGCCTTGATGGCCAAGGCGACCGCAACCAAGTGAAATTTACCGCTCAATCTATTACCAACATGTTGCGTCAGTTTGGCGTGCAGATTGGCGACGATGCTAACCCAAAGCTGCGTAACGTGGCATCGGTTAGTGTGACCGCCTCGGTCGATCCGATGGCAGGTCCCGGCCAAATGCTGGATATCGTGGTTTCGTCGATTGGTGATGCCAAGAGCTTGCGTGGCGGCACGTTATTGTTAACACCTCTGCGTGGTGTGGACGGTGAAGTGTACGCTGTGGCTCAAGGCAACGTGGTTGTTGGCGGTGTGTCTGCGGAAGGGCGCAGTGGGTCTAAGATAGCCGTGAACACGCCAACAGCCGGCCGCGTGCCAAATGGCGCGACGCTGGAGCGTGAAATTCCATCCGACTTTAATACTCGTCCACAAATTACCTTAAACCTGCGCAAAGCAAGCTTTACCACGGCGAAGAACATCGCTCGTGAAATCAACGGCACCTTTGGTCCCGATGTAGCAATTGCGGTCAACAAGGTTCGTGTGGATATGCGCGCGCCAAAGGATTCCCAGCAGCGCGTGACTATGATGTCGATGCTTGAAGAGATGAGCGTGGTTGAAGGCCGCAAGCCAGCGCGCATTGTGTTTAACTCGCGCACCGGCACTGTGGTGGTGGGTAAAAACGTCAAAGTCACGGAAGCGGCGGTTAGCCATGGCAACTTGACGGTCGCGATCAGTGAATCGCAGCGCGTCAGTCAGCCTAATGCCTTTGCCGATGGCGATACCGTAGTGGTAGACCAAACCACAATCGACATTAATGAAGACCAAGCACAAATGGTGATTTGGCCGGAAGGAACCGAACTGAATACTATTGTCAATGCAGTCAATAGCTTAGGTGCAACGCCAACAGACTTGATGTCTATTCTGCAAGCGCTGCACGAAGCAGGCGCGCTCAATGCTGAGCTGGTTGTGATATAGGAGACGCAGTATGAAAATCGATGCCATGAACGATACGACTCGCGTCAACAGCATGCTTTATCATGACAATGCGGCGCTAACTAATATCAAACACAGCAACGACAGCCCTGAAGCGCTAAAAGAAGTGGCGGGGCAGTTTGAGGCCATGTTCTTGCAAATGGTGCTAAGACAAATGCGTAGCAGCAGTGACGCACTGGCCGACGAAGACAGTCCGTTTTCCTCGCAACAACACGGCGTATTTAGAGATATGCACGATGGACAGCTGTCGATTGAACTGGCCAAAAAACAGAACTCTGGCATTGCCGACATGCTGGTAAAACAGCTCGGTCCCGCTCACTCTTTTCAGTCGAATCGAGAAGTGCAGTTTGATGCCTCGCGCGTACAATCGTTAGGGGCGGCCAACGATTTGGAAGCCAAATCACAATCTCATACAGCCAGCCTTACAAATGGCGCACCTGCGGTTAATGAAGCCAATAACGCGGCCGCCTTTAATCTTCAGTCGCCTAGTGAGGCAGCCATGACCATGGCATTTTCTCAGCCTCTTATGAAAATCACGGAGCGTTAATCGTCATGAGTCTTATTAATATCGCCCTCACCGGGATGAATGCCAATCGCGTGGCATTAAATGTCACCGCGCAAAACGTGGCGAACGTGAATACCCCTGGATACAGTCGCCAGCAGGCACTCATGTCTTCGGTAACGGGGGGAAAATACGATTACAATTCACCAGGAATGGGCGTGGAAGTCACCAGCATTCGCCGCGTGACCGATCAATACTTGGTGAAGCAAACCTGGTCCACAGCCAGTGAAGCTAACTACTCTGCTGGCTATACGTCGGCGATGAGCCAGTTAGAAAATATGCTGGGTGCCGATGGTTTCAGTTTGTCATCTGGGCTTGATAGCCTGTTTGCTTCACTCAACGATGCGACCACCAAACCAGAATCGACCCCACTTCGTCAGCAGGTGGTCAATGAATCGGAAGCCCTAGCGCGCCGCTTCAATACGCTCACCGAATCGCTGCATAATCAGCATAAAGATGTACACGATCAGCGCAATGCTGCACTGTCGCATGCCAACAGTGTGATGGCTAACATTGCCCAAGTGAACAAGCAGATCGTTGAGATGCAAGGCACGGGCGGTAATTCTTCGCAACTAATGGATACCCGTGATGCCTTGATTGGTGAGTTGTCTACCATCATGGCGGTGAAAACCACAGAGCAGCCTGATGGCAGTGTTCAAGTCTCTTTAGCGTCTGGTCAGCCCTTAGTCATGGGCTCAGATGCCAGTGTCATCAAAGCGATTCCAGATCCAAGTGACCCTTACCTTGCGGATTTGCACATCGAATTTGGCAATCAGACGTTTGCAGCCAAAGGGGATATTGGCGGCAAGCTGGGGGCGCTGCATGATTATCAAATCGACGTGCTCAAGCCGAATCAACAGGCGATTGATGATATGGCGCGCAGTGTGGCCGACGAGTTTAATGCGGTATTGGCAGCTGGCACTGATCTCAATGGTAATCCGGGTGCGCCACTGTTTACTTACGACCCTGCTAACCCTGCGGCCAGTTTAGATATTACTGCTATCAGTGCTGATGAATTGGCATTTTCTAGCGATGGGAATCCAGGCAACAGCGACAATCTTAAAGACCTGATTGATATCAGTAACAAACAGGTGGCCATCAGCGGCTATGGGTCAGTCACCCTCAATGATGCATTTACCGCTATGGTAGGTGACACCGCTATTCGAGCTAGACAGGCTGAGTCGGATTATCAGGCGAAGCAGGCGATGTCTGAGCAAGCGGTTGCCGCACGCGATAATGTCAGTGCGGTCAACAGCGACGAAGAAGCAGCGAACCTAATGACGTTTGCTAATGCACATAACGCCAACATGAAAGTGATCAGTACAGCGAATCAATTGTTTGATTCGGTATTGCAGCTATTTTAAGGAGAGACCATGAGGATCAGTGATACTCAATTTAGCCAAATGATGCTGCAAAGCCTGCAAACCAATAACGCAGGCCTTGGCAAAGTGATGCAGCAAATGGCCACAGGCGATCGACTGACTAAATTGTCAGATGACCCAATGGCATCGATTCAATTGCTCAACCTCGATCGAGAAGGCGCGGCAATCAATCAGTATCAGCGCAACATCGCCAATGTCAAAACCACGCTATCTAGCCAAGAAGTTCACCTAGACTCGGTCAATGAGAGTCTAAAAAGCATGCGCGAGTTGGTGCTTTGGGGGGCGAACGGCACGCTCACCGATGAAGATCGACAGGGGATGATTACTGAACTTGAAAGCTTGCGTGACTCGGTTCAGTCATCATTCAACTCTCAAGATGAAGAGGGTCATTACCTTTTCTCCGGTACTAAAACCGATACCCCAGCGATTTCTGATGCGGGGGGCGGTGTGTATTCGTTGGATGGCAACAGTGATAAGCGTGTAGTGACCGTCGCTAAAGGCGTAACAATGGAGTCTAATACTACGGCGCAAGACATCTTAGATTTAGGTGGCGGTGACAATGTATTGAATCAAATCGACCGATTGATTGTGGAATTTCAGAACCCGAGTCCAAATTTTCAAACCGAAGTTGGTGCCAGTCTGGATGCCATTGATAATACCTTAGGCAATGTGCTTGGTGCGATGACAGAAATTGGCGGCCGCCACAACAACCTCGATTTGATGGATGGCGCCCACAGTGAGAACAAGCTGTTTGTCGACAAGGTGACTAGTGATGTCTCTGCACTCGATTACGGCGAGGCGTCGGTGCGGCTTAGCAACTATATGGCAGCGCTGCAAGCCACACAGGCCAGCTACATGCAGATTAATGATTTATCTCTATTCGACCGCATTTAGCGGTCGTTTTTGCCACTCGGCAATAAGGCTCAAGGAACGGTGTTATGGCAGTAAGTACGGTTGAAGTTAGACCGCATAGTATAAAGCTCACAGGGCAGGGAACGACGAGTATTGCTCCTTCGCAAGCGTCTGATACCACAACAACCTCGCTCTCCAAACATCTTCTCAAGCCGCAAGCGGAAATCTCTTCCGCTTATTCGTTATCCGGCGTGCTGCTGACACAAGGTCAGCAGCACGCCACGTCGGTACAAATTGCCACGAAAGCACTACAAGGCGTGGGCAAAGAGCTGACACAAGTGAAAAAGCAGCTCACCCAAGCGTTATCGCACGGTTCCACGCCACAGATGACCGACAAGCTGTCGCGTTCAAAGCAAGTGATTGAAGCAACGCTTAATCAGGCACGCTTTGATGGTAAACGTGTGGTCGACAATGAGCTGCATCTAAAGCTTGATACCTCGGATGTAAGGCGCTTTTCGATCCCGGGTCTCAATGTGCACCGCATGAGCGAGCGTGCCGAACAAGTGCGTCTAGACTTTCCAAGCGGCGGCTCGGTGATGCTGCAATTTGACGGCCAGTCAGACGGCCAGCGCACCGTTAAACAGCTCGACCGAAGCGTCATCCCAATGGGCATGCGCGCGTCACTTGCCAACGATGGCAGCATCGTATTTGAGGTGCACGAATCGGCCTACGCTGCGATGCAGCAGCAAGTTCGAGTCACAGGCGAAGGCCACCGCTTCCCGGCAGGACAAGCCAACACTTTCTCGATTCAAGCTGAGCCAGATGGCATGGCGGAACTCAAGTTTGACCTAGGTTCTCGCGATGGCATCAAACAATCCATCGCCAAGGTGAACCAACACCTAAAACAAGCACAATCCAGCTTAAGCGAAGCAAGGCAATTCCAATCCCAACTCGATACGCAAATGACGCGTATTCAGAGCCAATCCAAGCTCCCTTCCGAGCAACAAGTTAACGAAACGCTCTCTGGCTTTAGTCAGCTTTCACAAGATTTTACGACAACATTTCAGGCGCTCAATGCACAGGCGAATGTGAGACGTCATACGGTCGTGGCTTTATTAAAATAATCAATCTAAACAGCAATCGTCATCCTCACGCAAGTGAGGATCTCCCACCGCACGTGGCTCACTTATTATTGTCCCAATAACCCAAGGTACACGCGTCAGAAGACTCTCGTTTCCACGAGAATGACGTTGTTGTGGATGTCAGTATTCTGGAAAACTGTGCTTTAGGTGACTGTGCTTCGAGCGAACGGGTTCTAGTCTTTGCCATCACACCAAAAAGAAAAAATACAAAAAACACACAAACGCCAACAAGGTAGCCGATATCGTCGGATAGATGATATAGGCATCTTGCCGATCGGTGCGTCTAAAGCACATGAAGGTAAGTAGGCTGTTGTACACAACCAGCAGCAAGCTAATTAACGTGCCGCCCTTTAGTGAGAGGGTAGTGAGCTGACTTAAGAACAGTGCAAGTAGGGCGTAATCAATGATGATCAGCCATAAGAACGCCTTTTGAAGTCCATCTGGCATTCGGTTTGGTTTTGGCGGTATGTGCGGAATAGATTGTCGCATAACATGCCCTACTGACTGGGTGCTCAATAATAAAAGGTAGCGAGATCAAAGGTGTTCTACCAAAGCATAGAACACCCGATTAAAGGTGCAAGTTACAGTGCTTGCACCTGGGTGGACGCGTTTGAGGCGCTGTCTGAGTCGAATCGAATGGTATCGGTTCTAAACACAGGTTGATTGAATTTGGCCTTGTCGCGCGCCTTCTCTAGCTCGTTCTTCGATTCACTGTTGGGCGATTGTCCAAACAAGGTATTGATGACCTCAGCCGCGGGTGTGGTGAGGATAAACAGTTCGATTCGGCGGTTTTCGCTTGATGAGGGATCGCTGTGATTGAGTAAGGCACGGTCAGACATGCCCGTTACTTGCAGCACACGTTGCTCTGGCATGCCGCCAGAGGCGAGAGTCTGTCTAGCGACGTTGGCGCGTGAGGCAGAGAGCTCCCAGTTGGATTTGCTGGAGAAGGTTTTACGATACTGAGTCGCATCGGTATGACCGCTGATGATCATTGGATTTTCCACTCGCTCAAACACAGGTGCTAAAGCTAGCAATAAATCTTCAAAAAATGGCGTTAACGTTGAGCCGCCGCGACCAAACATGTTCTGTTTGTAGTCATCTTGCAGCACGATGCGCAATCCTTGAGGCGTAACGGTGACATCGACATTTCCTTGAGCATTGATCTGACGCACCATGTCATTGATGACCTCAGCAAGAGCCGCTAGGCGCTCTTGGGTATCAAAGGTGCCGTCGATAAGTGAGTCCGATTCTGGCCCTTCGCGATCGCCTTGGAAAAAAGAACTAACCGAATGCACCGAATCGTGACGACTGGCCACGGACGAATCCGTGGTTAGATCGATAGGAGAAATGCTTTTTGAGGTGTCGAATAGGTTGCCACTGCCTTGGTCAAAGACACTGGCCATTTGCAAATGGGCGACAATCGCTTTGCGCTCTTCTTTGTCGACCACCTGCATGACCCAAAGTACGAGGAATAACGCCATCAAGGCAATCATAAAGTCAGCAAACGCTACTTTCCATGCACCACCATGAGACTCATGATGATGACTACGACTGGCGCGTTTGAAGACTACTTGCTCATGTTTTTGCATTATCCCTCCTGTTCAGCGAGCCACACCTCCATTTGATTAAAGGTCGGTTTAATGTCTAGCTGAATGTGCTTGCGGCCAGCGTCAATCGCCAATAGTGTCGGCTTCTTCGCGACGTAGGCCACTAAGGTGGCGCGGGTGCAGTCGAAAGCGGACATGTTGCGTTTAACGCGTTGAGCCATGGCGTTACTTGCTGGGTCTAAGCAGCAGTAACAGCCGAAAATACCGATAAATGTGCCTACTAGAGCGGCAGCAACGTGATAGCCAATCATGGCAATAGAGCCATCTATGGCGGACATGGTAATGATGATGCCGCCAACGGCAGCCAAAATACCAAAGCCAGGCATGGCTTCTGCGGTGCGCTGCATGGAGCGAGCGGGCTGCATATAGTCGGCCTCAATCGCTTCAATCTCTTGCTCTAGTAGTCCCTCTAACTCATGAGGCGACATTTGTCCCATTGCCATTAAACGTAAATTGTCGGTAATGAAAGAAACTAAGCGATAATCACCGCTTACGCGTGGGTAACGAGCAAAAATATCGCTCTGTTCTGGGTTTTCAATGTGCTTATCTAGTGCTTTGAAACCACCACTGCGCACGGTTTCCAGCAATACTTGCAGCAGCGCCATCAGTTCCATGTAGAACTCGCGCTCATCCTTAGGTGGAGAGATGATGCCTCGCAGCTGATTGCGCATCTCTTTAAGAACTTGAGGCGGGTTGCCTATGATGAGGGAGCCAATGGTCGCGCCGATGATGATTAGCATTTCTGCCGGTTGCCAAATGGCCATCAGACTGCCTCCAGCCCAGACGTAACCGCCGAAGACACACATCAAAATGATGATTGCGCCAGTAAACTTTTGCATAGTGGACTCCTAAGAAGACAGTAGTTGGTTGAGTTGCTTAAGGGCTTGCTTGTGCAGCTGACAAATCCGTGGTGGGGTCAGCTCTAGCACCAGAGCAATCTCGTGTAAGTTCAAATCGTGTTGGTAGAACAGCGTTAGCAGTAGCTGTTCGCGTTTGGGGAGCTGGCTAAGTGCCCTCTCAAGACTGCGGCGGATATGTTCGTGGTTTATGCCATCGCAACCAGACTCGACCGCTCCTTCAAGACCGCTCTCGATAAGCTGATCTAGGCTTTGCATTTCTGCGGCCATGGTGGCATTAAGCCGAGTATGATAATCCTGCTGTGTGGTGCCGAGTGCTTTGATAATCTCTTGCTCGGTGGGCGTGCGGCGCAGGTGCTTGGTTAAATCACGCGTCACATCATTGAGCTCATGAGCCTGCTGACGAGTTTTGCGTGAGCGCCAGTCAAGGCGGCGCAGCTCATCTAAGATAGAACCGCGAATGCGGCACACGGCAAATGCCGGAAAGTTAGGGTCATCGATGTTGCCATAGCGGCGTCCAGCCTCAAGTAAGCCAATCAGTCCAATTTGCTGCATGTCCTCGATGCTGCAATGGGTCGTGGCATGGTTGCGCAGTTGGTTCACCACGCGCTTAACCAAGATTTGATGTTGGCTGAGTAGGCGATTTTCATCGATACGATTGGCGCTTGATGTGACATCTTCGGCGACGCCGTAGCTGTCTGAGTGATTCATATCCAGCACAGTCGCTCCTACTGAATAACAAATTTCGTTAGCAGAACATCGTCAATATCTCGGTTTAACTGGGTATCGGCGTAAGCCGTCATCACCGAGGCTTTCACCTCCCGCTGAAGCTGATCCAATGCATCTGCACCATGCAGATCTTCATAACGTTTTTGACTGAACAGGTTAAGCATTGCGTGTCTGACTTTTGGCATGTAGTCGTTGGCGAACTCAAGACGCTCGATGTGACGCGTTTCCAGCGCCAGCTCCAACATCACAAAGTGAGTCTGTTTTTTACCGCGCACACTGACAATCACATTGTCTAGGGCGTGAAATTTAGGACCGGCACTCGGCTTTGGCTCAGATTCCAAAAACGAAAACTGGCCATCACTTAATGTCGAGGGTGAGTTGAGGTACCACATTGCACCCGCAACTGTGCCGCCAGAGACGAGAGCACTAGTTACAACGCAGGTGGCAAAGAGTGAAAGAAACTGTTTTTTATTCATGCTGTATTCCTAAAGCGATCACACTTGGGTACTAAGCCAGTGTTCATCCGTGGAGAAGGCCGTGGCGTTATTGCTGCCAGACTCATGGCGCTCATTGGCAAAAATGGTTGAGCTTTGCTCGGGAGCTGGTTGGCCGTTGGACTCTTGTTTGTCACCGCCACCAATTTGCACATCAACGTGCATCAAACTTTGGTTTTGTAGCTCGGCGCGTAGGCGTTCTGACACTTGAACTAAGGCTTCGCGCGTGGCGGCAACGTTGGCATTGAGCTGAACGCTGAGTTTGTCGCCTTCGACACGCACCATAAGATCCAATTTACCAAGATCGGGCGGATCTAATCTGATCCGTGCTTCTTGAAGATTTTGCTGTGCTTGCAGCGTGACTCGATCATTGAGTACCTGCAGCATTTGTTCGCCCCACTTTCCTGCTTGAGGGTCGATGCGAACCGGTGCCCATTCCGTCGTCGCAGTCGCTGTGTTTACTGTGGTCGTTGGGTTGACGGAGGGTGCTCCTGCTTGTGAGCCAGTGGGTAGAGCAGCAGCGCCGTTTTGTGTTTGATTGGCACTGAGCAGATTGGCTATATCGGTTGCCAGTGATTTCCCGCTGAGCTCGGTTTGAGTCGCTGATGTTTGTAACAAGCCTGTCGGCAGAGCGGCCTCTTTTGCGGTGCTCTGAGCAGGGCTGTTAGTAAGCTGCGGGTTGACTTCACCAAAGCTGCGCTGTGAACCATTGAGCTGAGCCAGCATAGGGCTGGTGGATTTTGAGAGTGCTTCTGCATCTAGCGCAGCGTTACTTGCACCTGCAGAGCCGAACGACTGTACTGGCGGAGTGACATACTGCGTCAATAGCGCACCATCGGTAATTTCATTTTCAACTAAAGCCTCATCCAATAAAGACGCAGGTGTAGCATCCTTGTCAGAGGTTGATTTAGGCGAGAGCAGCGAGCCAAAGCCACGCACGATAGGCAGGCCATTTTCTTTGCTGTCTAGCGCTTGGCTAATCGAAGTTTGCCCTGTGCTATGGCCTTGTTTGCTGGCAGACGCGCTGCCAATGTGATTGTTCACTAATTGGTTGCTCACTAGCATGGTATTACTCCAAGGTCATCGCCAGTTGATAAGCCATGGCGCGCTCTTTTTCCGCATCACTGCTATCTAGCTTTTGTTTCAGCTTACTGGTCGCTAACGATAGCGCTTCGTAGGCGCGTAAATGCGCGCGCCGAGCACGTTCGATTTCAGGTGCTAAACGTGGGTCTTTAAGGAAAGGTCTATGGGTGTCCAAAAGCTCACGAAGCTGACCATCGTAGCGTTTGAGTGACTGCCAATCCTCGGTTTTGGCCGCCACCGTCATGCATTGGCTGAGGTGGCGAAACCGCTCGGGTGAAACCTTATGCGTGTTTACCAAAGTTCTCCCATCCTTCTTTAATGTGAGTCATGACTTTTTCGACATTTTCTAGTTTGTCGGCATCGTTGTTGACGCTTGCTTGATACAGCTCCGCCTGGCAAAAATCGTAAAGTTGGTGCAAGTTAACAGCGATCTCGCCGCCATTTTCATCATCGAGAGCGCTATCTAGGCCAACAAGAATATTCATGCATTTGCTAATACCTTGGCCTTTTTGTTCCAAACGACCGTCTGTCATATGACCGCGAACGCGTTCGATTTCGTTAAGTAGTCCATCAATAAGCATGACCACAAGCTGATGCGGGTTAGCGGCCGCTGCTTGTGCGTTAAGATCGACTTGTTGATATGAGTCGTAACCTGAGTCCATTAGCATTAGATCATTCCTTGTGGTGTACCGAACATGCCCATAGTGCTGTTCATTTGGTTGATTAAATTGTTCATTTGAGTAAATTGCGCGAGATAGCGGTTGTACGACATCTCGTATTTGCGTTCTAAGCCAGCTTGCTTGGTTTCGATGCCCTCCAAAATGGTCTCGACATTGTCTTTTCGTCCACTGAATAAGCCTGTACTACTTTGTACAAAGGGTTTGATCATGGTGTCGATTGAATCGAAGAGGTTGTTCTCACCATTGAAAAGCGTTTCTATTTGGCTGCTGTTGTCACGTTGAGCAGCTTCAAACTTGGAAGAGTCTAGTTCTAGCTTGCCATCTCGATTGGTGGTGATACCGATTTCATAGAGGTTAATGCCATCAAAGGACTGACGAATCAGACCATTCACTTGGCTTTCGATGGAACGAATTGTTGGGTCATTAGCCAGCACACCTCGTGCACTGTCCTCTCCACCAATAGATGTATGAGTGTCTAATGCGTCGATAAGAGTGTTGTAGGCTTCGATGAATTTGTTGATGCTTTCTTTAGTGGCTTCTTGATCTGAGCCTACAGTTAGCATGGTACCTGCTTCACCGGTTTGGTTTGCTTTGGTGACAGTAAATGAAACACCTTCAATGGCATTATCAAAGGTGTTAGAGCTGTTGGTGATGACTAAACCATTTTCACCGCCTAAGCTGACGATTGCGTCTTTCGCATCAGAAAGACTAGTCATATTGGCGGGAGTGAAGGCTTGCGAGACCCAGCTCCAATCTTCATCCGTCGGTAGATTGCTGATACTGGTAGTGATGACATTTTCAGAGCCCGTTTCGCTGCTGGTAAGCACAAAATGTGTTTCGCCATTACTTCGAACGAGAGAGGCATTGGCTCCCGTATTGTCGGGGTGCTCATTAATGGCTTTGACCAAAGACTCAATCGTCGGTTTACCGTCGGCATTAGTTTCTAGAGTCGAAAAGTCGATAGTAAAGCTGTCTGTTCCCACGCCGATTTGAAGCTCACCACTTGCAGGCAGCGCGGTGTCTTGAGTGATGGAATTAGGCATTCCCGCAACAACTTGGTGTTTGCTTGCGAGCTGTTTTACAAACAGCTCATAGCTGCCCGCGATAGCTTTATTATCCGCTGAAGCCGTCAAATACCCCTCTTGTGAGAGCGTGGCTGAGTTCTTGATGATGCTCTCAGTTGAGCTGTTCATATCATTGATGGCGGTTTGAAACGCTTTGAGTGCACTTTCGACTTCTGTAAGTGCGGTGAGCTGCGCTTGATAACGAGTTGCTTGTGCCTGATAACGTAATTCAAAAGGCTGTATATCAAAGGTGGCTAAATTTTGAGCCATGGTAATCGGGTCGATTGAACTCATAGTGATTCCTTCAGCGTTAAGTTATGGCTATCAGACAAATGTTGGTGTAAGAATGACAGCAACATTTGTGCCCAAGTTAAGTTGTTGATATTTAATGTTTTGAGGTGTTGGTGGGAAGCGGGTTTTCCTCTTGGTTCATTCCGCTTCCCCTGTAACAGAGCTAAAAAAACCTCCCGAAGGAGGTTTTTGGGATAGCGAGTAATTAGCCAAGTAGTGACATTGCCATGCTAGGCATTTGCTTACTTGTAGCTAGCATTTGTGTACCAGCTTGCATTAGCATCTGTTGCTTAGTCATGTTTGCAGATTCAACCGCGTAGTCTGCGTCAGTGATACGACCTTTTGCCGCTGCCGTGTTCTCTGAGACGTTTTGTAGGTTACTGATGGTGTGCTCTAGGCGGTTGATTTTTGCACCGAACTGAGAGCGAGTTCCACTAATAACATCAAGAACACCTTTGATAGAGTCCATTTCAGTACTAGCGCCAGCGGCTAAAGTTGCTGCAGCTGTAGTAGTAGTTGTTCCACCTGATGTTGTACCCGCAGTAGCAGTAAAGAAATTAGCGATATCTGCGAGGCCATCAGTAACGTTGACGTCGAGAGTTTCATTAGAAGACGCACCTATTTGAAAGCTAATACCTGTAGTACCGCCGTTCACGTCAAAACCACCAGCGTTGAAGAGTTTTTGGCCAGAACCATATGATGTCTCTTCTAGGATACGCTTGCCTTCAGCTACTAGCTCTGCATATTCAGCATCCATTGCCGCAATTTCACTGGTACCGTTAGTACCATTCGCTGCTTGTGTGGCTAGGTCGCTCATTCTATACGCGATGTTAGTTAGCTCTTCTAGTGCGCCTTCACCAGTTTGCATCATTGAGATAGCATCTTGAGAGTTACGCATTGCAACAGACATACCGCGAGTTTGCGCTTCTAGCTTGTTAGCAATCGTCAGGCCTGCTGCATCGTCAGCTGCTGAGTTAATGCGAAGACCAGTACTTAGACGCTCCATTGCTGTGCCTAGCAAATCGCTTGATTTATTTAGGTTGCCTTGAGTAACTAGTGCTGTGTAATTAGTGTGCATTGATAGAGCCATGAGACTTCTCCTTGAATGATGTCAATTTGGGACCATAGCCCCGCTCACTAACTAGAGGCGGTTGGTTGATTTTGAAAATTAATTGGAAATAAGAAAAAAAGCTAAGAAATTGAAAAGTAGCGATAAAACTGTGAGGTTGGTTCCGGGTTTTGGGGCTAGAGCCTAGAATCTAGGCTCTATAGCGGAAGAATGGAGGGATTTATTCTTCTACCTGTCTGACGATGGCTTCAATTTCTTCATCGACAAACTCTGTCTTTGCCGACTGATACATATTGTCGATACTGGCATCAAGCAGCGCTTGCTGTTGGTCGCGTTCGGCTTGTTCTTGTGCGAGTTGGTTTTGAGCTTCGATTTGTTGATCGGCAAACTGCTCGGCCTTGGCGCGCTCGCGCTGTTTTTTACGCATTTCTGCTTTTGGGTCTTCAAAACCTTTGAAATGCACTGGAATTGGCACGTCAGATACGTAACCAAAATAGAACTTAGCGCCAAGCATCTTATATTGCGACAAGGTATTTTGGCTGGTGACGCGACCGGCCACTAAGGTCGCTTTACGACGCTTGATATAGCGGATCACTGGTAGTAGCGCGCGCTTTTCGTCTTGGCTGTCGAGTGAGTTAGAAATTTTAATCATCTGTGGGTCAAATGGCGTCAGGTATTCTAAATCACTGATTGGTAGATGCACGTCAAAACAAACTTTGTGGAAGCGATCTTCAAGTCGCTCCAGCATGGCCTTAGTGGCGGGGTTGCTGGCCTCACCTGGTGTGAGGTATAGGCTCGGGATCAACATCGACATAGGCTGCTTGAAGTGTTGGCCTAACTGGTCGATAAAGTGTTTGCCTTCTGGGCGCAGCAAGGTGCAGGCGTTCATGGAAAACACGAGGTTGTTGAGTAGATCTGGATGAAAGGTCTCTAGCTCAAATTGGGTTTGCCTAACTGCCAGATATAAGGCGAACAGGTCGAGCGCTGCTCGCACCGTATCGGATATATCGAGTGCAAATACGCTGTGATCTTTCTTGTCACCATAACGCAAGGTGATGTACTGATACTCTATCTCGTCACTGCGGCAATACCGAATAGGCTGGCACGCATGACACACCTCATCGGCGGCCATGAGCTCGGCAAGCTTATGATCGTCATCTGTGACCGCATTGTCCTCTATCATGCGCAGCACAAAGAGGAACTGGGCCCTATAGCTACTTAAATTATCCAAGGTTTCCTACCACGTTGATTTGTTTGCTTTCAGGGATTTCGTTGTATGACAACACGGCCAATCCCTGGGAGAAGGTGCGGGCATAGCGCGCAATCAGCGGCCTTAGCTGCGGCATCACCAAGAGTATTGGTGCCAATCCTTGCTGCTTTAGCTGCTGTTGTATCAGAGGCAGATTCTGTTGGAACTGACTCAAAATATTCGGTTCAATCGGGAAGCTATCCAGAATCACATTACCATTCGCTTGAGCTTGATGCAGTGACTGCATAAGCATTTGTTCTAACTCATCGGAAAGCGCGTAAACGTTGAGCTCTTTGCGCTGGCCTGCGACGAGGTTAACCAGAGTGCGGCGCAATGCACAGCGCACGTCCGAGGCAAGCAAGATCGGCTCTTTGGTATTTTCTGCCGACTCCAACATAGTATTGGCAATGGTGCGAATGTCTTTTAGTGGTACCTGATCGAGCAGCAGTTGCCTGTACACCTTTAACTGCTGTGCTGGGTTTAAAGCTGCACCAAGAGCTTCTGCAAGCTTGGGCGCTTGTTGGGTTAAACGCAGGTTCATTGCGTCAACATCGTCGTGGGTAAATAGCTCCGCAAGATGGGATTTCATCACTTTGCTGATGTGGGTGGCAATCACGGTAGCGTCGTCCACCACTTGATAACCCATGTTGAGCGCTTTGGCTTTGTCGTTGTGCTCAATCCAAACTGCAGGCAGATGATAAGCAGGATCGCTACCCAAGATACCGTCGACTTCGCCATAGGTTTCGCCCACAGCAATCGCCATGAGGCGGTCTGGCTCGATAAAGCCTTCTTCGATGATCTCACCGTTAAGTGCAACGGTGTACTGGTTGGGTTTTAAGCTTAGATTGTCGCGAATGCGCACTTCTGGCAGCAAAAAGCCCACTTGCTCTGAAAGGTTCTTCCGTACTCCGCGAATACGCTGCAGTACCGGTGCGCCTTGCTCTTTATTCACCAAATGCACCAAACGATACCCAAGCGCGAGCGACAAACTTTGCACATGGGGAATATCATCCCAAGAGAGTGGAAGCTCGTTGTCGTTTTGCATCGCATGGCTAATGGCTTCGACTTCATCAAGCTGCGGATCATCATTGGGCGCTTTCGATTGCTTCCAGCCCGCAAAGGCTAAAACGGCGGAAAAGGTAAAGAAGGCCAAGTGTGGCATGCCTGGCACTAGACCAATAATCAACATGATCGCCGAAACGGTGTACAGCGTGGCTGGTGTTGCCAACAGCTGCTTTTGCATGGTGTCAGCCATATCGCTGTCGCTGTCATTAATGCGCGTCACAATAATGGCAGCAGCGGTCGCAAGCAGTAGCGATGGAATCTGAGCTACCAAGCCATCACCGATGGTCAGTAGGGCGTAGGTTTTAAACGCTTCCGATGCAGGCAGTCCGTGCTCAAACACACCAATGCTGATACCACCAATGATGTTGATGAACAGGATCATCAAACCGGCTACCGCATCGCCGCGCACAAACTTGGATGCACCATCCATCGAGCCATGGAAGTCCGCTTCGTTGGCGACTTCTTTACGCCTCGTGCGTGCGGACTCTTGGTCGATAAGACCCGCATTCAAGTCTGCGTCGATCGCCATTTGCTTACCCGGTAGGGCATCAAGGGTAAAGCGCGCCGATACTTCAGAAATGCGCTCACCACCTTTGGTGATCACCACAAAGTTAATGATCATCAAGATGACGAAAATTACCATACCGACCACATAGTTGCCGCCGATCACCACTTCACCAAACGCTTGAATTACCTTACCCGCAGCATCACCGCCGTTGTGGCCTTCAAGCAACACAACACGTGTCGAGGCCACGTTGAGCGTCAAACGCATCAAGGTCGCGATAAGCAATATGGTTGGGAATATAGAAAAGTCGAGTGGACGCTTCGCGGTGGTACTCACCAAAAGTACCAAAATCGCCAGTACGATGTTGAAGGTAAACAGGGCATCCAGTAGCAAAGGTGGCAATGGCAAAATCACCATGGCCAAAATCATCAGCAATACAATGGGAATGCCAATGTATCCTTTTCCTGAGCGTCTAAGTTGATGAAGACGATTCAACATATGTGTTCCTTTGTTGTTTCGAGCGCGCTAAGCAGGTTAATGCTGCAAGTGCTTAGGGATAGTAAACGACGGTAGCGGCATCGGTTTTTTACCGCTGCCGCGACGAAATGCTTTGAGCTGCATGACGTAAGTCAGTATGTGCGCCACGGCGATATAGAGCTGGCTGGGTATGGCTTGCTCTATCGCAGTGGTATGGTAAATGGCACGAGTGAGTGGCGGTGAGTTAAGTACCTCCACATTGTTTTCTCTGGCAATGCGCTGAATGTGCATTGCGGTTTCATCGATGCCTTTGGCGACCACAAATGGCGCTTCTGATAAATCATTGTCGTATTTGAGAGCGACCGCGTAGTGAGTCGGGTTGGTGATCACCACATCGGCTTTCGGTACCGCTTGGTCGATTTTGCGACGAGCGAACTGTTGCTGGATTTGGCGAATACGCTGTTTGACCTCTGGTCGACCTTCGTTGTTCTTATATTCTTCTTTGAGCTCTTGTTTGGTCATTTTGAGCTGCTTTAGGTGCTCGTAACGCTGGTAGGGAATATCAATTACCCCAAAAATCAGCAGGGCTACGCCCATCAGGAGCAAGCCTTCAAACAAGATAGTCATGACTAGGGTAATGCCCTGATTTAACGTCAGCTTTTGCATCCCAAGCAGCTGCGAAAAATTGCTGTCGAGATAGGTATAAAGCAGGGCAAAAATCACCGCGACTTTGAGTGAGGATTTAATGAGCTCAACCACTGAGCGCGAAGAGAACATGCGCTTGATGCCTGACAGTGGGTTGAGCTTACTCAGCTTTGGCTGAATATTGGCTGGTCGAAACATCCAGCCGCCCAAAATCAAACTGCTGCCAACGGAGGCAATGATGATGACGGCAAACAGCGGTAGCAACAGCTCAATGATGATCGCCAGACTTTGTCCAAGCTGCTCGAGCATTTGTTGTGGGTTTTCTAAATCGTGGCGTGTTAGCGACATATTGAAGTGAAACACCCCAGAGATGTGCTCCCAAATCCAAGGCAGTTGGCTGTAGAAAAACATCGCCACAATCAAAAATAGCACCGCAGTGGTGAACTCTTTGGCGCGGGGTATTTGGCCTTCTTGCCTCGCCTTTTTGACTTTCTGGGGCGAGGCTTTCTCGGTTTTGTCCTGGCTCGATTGCTCACTCATGCGCCGCCCACCATAAACAGGTTGAGGTAAGACAGCGTCTTGTGCACCAGCGCGGTATAGCGACTTGGGATACCGCTCACCGTGATCAAAATACTAAATAGACCCAGTAACATGGTCATGGGAAAACCAAGCGCGTAGACGTTCAAACTAGGCGCGGCGCGGTTCATGACACCAAAACTGATGTTGGCAAGCAGCATAGACACAATCGCCGGCAGCGCCAGTGCCAATGCAGATGCGAACATCCAGCCAAACAGCGAGACCAAGCTATCAAGTGAGAACACCGATAATCCGGAACCTACCGGCCAAATGACAAAGCTTTGCACCAGAATGTCGATCACCAGAAGATGGCCTTCGAGCGCCAAAAACAGCAAGGTACATAGAAGCAAAAAGATGCGACCGAGAATGGCGACCGATAGGCCATTGACCGGATCGTTCATGATGGCCATACCGAGACCCATTTGCAGTGACACTATCTGTCCCAGCATGGTGAAGATATTGAAAAATAGGTGCAGGATAAGGCCAAAGAACACGCCCCACATGGCTTGCTCAAAGGCGAGAAACAGCGACGTCATCGAGAATAAGTCGACAGCAGGCATCGCTGGCATCAGTGGTGCGGTGATCACCACTATCGATAGGGCGAGCAGCGCTCGTACCCATACCGGAATTAACGCGTCGCCGAAAAATGGCATGGCCAAAAAAGCAGCCCCAATCCTGAAAAAGGGCCACCATAATTGGCCGAGCCATTGTGAAATTTCGGCGAACGTAATTGGCATCAACCAATCATCCCTGGAATGTTGTGGAACAAGTAGTCGAATAATTCCATCAGCTTTCGAAGCATCCAGTGACCGGCGAAGATCACCATCAGCAAAGTAGCTAAAAGCTTAGGGAGAAAACTTAATGTTTGTTCTTGGATCTGTGTTGCAGCCTGAAACACCGCAATCACTAAACCAACCAAGAGTCCGGGTACCACGAGTACCATCACCATAGTGATGATGAGCCAAACGGCGTTAGAGAACAGCGCGACGGTCATTTCTGGGGTCATAGCGTGTCCTTACCCGGTACTAAAACTGGCAGACAGTGTGCCTACCGTCATCGCCCAGCCATCGACCAATACGAACACCACCAATTTAAATGGCAGTGATACAATCAGCGGCGACAGCATCATCATACCCATGGCCATCAACACGCTGGCCACGACTAAGTCGATGATCAAAAAAGGAATAAACAGCATAAAGCCAATTTGAAACGCGGTTTTTAGCTCACTGATAACAAACGCGGGGAGCACTATCGCAAACGAGATTTCTTCAACATTAGAGTCAACGGGTTCATTGGCAATGCGCAACATTTGTTCAAGCGAGTTGCGCTGGGTCTGCGCCAACATAAAGTGACGAACCGGCTTTTCTGCGGTTGAGAACGCTTGCATCAAAGTGATTTCACCCTGGTCGTAGGGCAAAAACGCATTCTCATACACATCGCTCCAGACAGGTCGCATGATGAGAATACTCAAACACAGGGCAATACCAATCAGCACTCGGTTGGGCGGGCTTTGCTGTAAGCCGAGAGCCTGACGCAAGATGGCCAACACAACAATGATGCGCGTGAAGCTGGTGGCCATCAGCAAGAATGCTGGCAGAAAGCTCAGTGCTGTCATTAGCAGCAAAATTTGCAGCTTAACGCTGTACTCTTGCTCCGACTGACCATCGTTGACGGTCAAAAAAGTCAGTCCATTCTCAGCCCAGGCAGGCTGGCTGCTGACCAATAGCAGCACGCCAATCACAAAGATCGAGGCGAGTGCGCGCCATCTTGACGTAGGAATTGTCTGAGTGCGTAAACTCAACATGCTAGGCTACTTACCCATGGAGGTGAGAGCCGATTCCACCACGTCGATAAGACGTAGACCGTACTTATCATTGACGACCACAACTTCAGCATGTCCCATTAGGGAGCCGTTCACTTTCACATCCAGTGGTTCACCGTTAAGTTTATCTAACTCAATAATGCTGCCTTCTCCTGCAGTCATGAGATCGCCAAGGGCAACCTCTTTGCTGGCGACTTCCAGCGTCACGGTAACAGGAATGTTTTTGAAAAAATCCAGATTGCGTGTCGCGGTGTTCGGCGCGGCAGCAACTGGCGTATCGGTATCGAAATCTTCCAGTTCAAAATCATCGAACTGTAAATCGTTGCTATCGAAAGCCGTCTGATCTAGCGATTCGCTCATCGGTGGGTTTCCTTATCTTCGTTTAAAATCAGTACCAGTTGGCCGTCTTGTTCGGCGACTCGACCCGTAAACAGCGTTTGTTTGCCGATGTTAACTGGGGCGTGGTTAAGTAATTCGATGGGTAGAATGTCGTCTGGCTTGAGATCGAGTACCTGAGTCAGTGGCATGACATTCTTGCTAAGCTGCACATTCAGTTTGACTGGCGTGGTGTGCAGTGCCTGACAAAATTCGCTGGCAAGCTCTGGGTTGGCCGTAAGCTCAAGTTCGCTGACCAAGGTCTGAATCAGATCGCTATCCAACACCATGGTTAGGGGCGCCTGCTTATTTTGCATTTGAATAGTGAGGGTGGCGACAATGCCAATCCCAGTTAGGGTTTCGAGTTCTTGCGTTTGCCAAGTGTCATTTGGGGCAATCCAGTTCGCTACATGTTTGCTAATGCGTTGCAGCAAACGAACATCGCTGTTGGTGAGCTCAGCTTGACTGCGCTCGATGCCTGCACCGTAGAATTCATCGGAGAGTCTCATGAGCATCATAGGCTCAACAGAGACATACAACGCGCCTTGATTGGCGTGCTTTTGCGCTGCGCAGTTGCGGCTATCAAGTAGATTTGCACCTAGCGTACTGAGCTGAATGTCAGTCAGTTCGACATGAATGTTAGGCGTTTTTAACCAAGCTTGAAGCTCATTGGTTAAATATTGCTGTGAGCTATTAATAATCGACTCAAGCTTATTTTTGATGATATGAATAGGCTTGCCTAATAATTCAACATTTAGTGCTTGAACAGAATCTGGTTCGGTTACAATTTGTTCATCCATATTCATCTTAAATCTCTTGACTGATTTACCTGTTGTAAATGACACGCTAATTGGCGTTAACAATGTCATTTTTCGTCAGTCTACTCTGGTTTTTTTAGTTGTTTTTAGCCTTTGAATGTAAATATGTGAACTTGGTTCATATGTTTGTTATCACTTAATAAACCATCTTTAAATATAAAATAAATGCAGGTAGCTTAATCGCATAATAATTATATCTAGGCGTTTAATACGCCAGGTAAATAGCCTACGTACCGCGTAGGCTATCAGTGTCAGAATGAGTAATTTACCTAAATTTATGTTTTATAAGCACTTGGCTGATGGCGTTCAAGCGATGTGGCTTATATGACACTAGGTTTGTATATGTCAGCAACATAAACATTAGATGGGTGGCAATATGAATTCTCGGGCAGGGAAGAATAGGCTCTCTTTATTATTGGCTAGTTTTACTGAGTCAAGGGACTGTAAAATACACTTTCAAACTAAAGTTGTTAATAAATTGTTTGTGCTACTTGTTTCTAGCAGCTTTGTTTTTGGGACTAACCTCGCATTTGGCGCTGACGTTAATATACCTATGGATTTGGTTAATTGGCAGTCCAAAGACGGTGAATTTGAGTGCCAACTTGAACATCAGTTGCCAAATAATATGGGGAAGTTTTACTTCCACGCGGAACCAAATAATCCGCTTTCCGCTGTTCTGTATTTACCTAATAAACCTATTCAACAAGCCGAACTATTTCAGCTGACTGCGCCTTGGCAAACTCCGGCACAACACAGCATGGTCGATAGAGCGGCAAAAACCACCAAGGGCTATGCGATTTTCGATGTTGGTATTGAATCGCTACTCGGTGCAGTGAGCAAAGGTGCTTGGGTTCGAGTCAGTGCCATGTCGGGTGCGCAAACGCACAGTGACGCTTACGTATTGCCATCGACTCGCATTGAGTCTGCGTTTATTCGATTCAACGCCTGCCGGATTGCCTTACCAGAAATGAGCTATCAGCAAGCACGCGACGTGGTGCTGAACTTTGAATTTGGTCAGCGTGTGGTATCGAGCGAACAACGTCGTACCTTGGAATCTCTGGTGAGCTATCTCACTGCCGATCAGAGCGTGTCTAAAGTGTTGGTCGATGGGCATACCGACAACGTAGGCAGTACCACTAGTAATTTACAGATGTCTCGTGTGCGAGCTGATGATGTGGCCAGCACTTTGATGGAGCTTGGCGCACCAAAGTCGCTTATCGAAGTCCGTGCTCATGGAGCTCGTTATCCAGTGAGCACCAACGATACCGAATTTGGCCAAGCGAAAAACCGCCGCGTTACTGTGCGCGTAGTCAGACACGATTCTTCACAATCAGCGTCTTCAATGGATCAGAAGACAGAGGTGCAATAAATGCCAACTCAGCTAATGCATAAGGATATTCTCTTCGTTGAGCCTTGCGACATCAATGCCGCGCCAATAATCGACTTGCTTACAGAGCAGGGCTTTAGTGTGACGCATGTGAAAACAGGCCGTGCGGCACTGCTCCAGGATAAAGCCACCATCAGCTTAATCAGCTCGGCGCTGCCGGACATGAGTGTTCGTGAATGGATCGCTTGTCATCAACGTAAGTCCAATCCGGGTGTAGCGATTGCCATTGTTGAACAAGACCAAGGGATTTTGGCTGCGGAAGCGATGAAAGCGGGTGCGACGGATTACCTATTACGTCCATTTGAAGGCGCGCAGCTGCTTAGTCTTATTCAGCGCGTGGAAGCGCTGGAAAAACCGATGGCTAACATCGTGGCGGAATCATGGCGCAGTAAACAAGTACTACAACTGGCGCATCGTGCCGCTTGTACTAGTGCTAGTGTATTGGTCACTGGAGAGTCGGGTACCGGTAAAGAAGTATTGGCTCGCTATGTTCACGATCAATCTCCGCGCAGCAATCAGCCTTTTGTAGCAGTGAACTGCGCGGCGATCCCAGAATCGATGCTAGAAGCGGTGCTGTTTGGTCACGTTAAAGGTGCCTTTACCGGAGCGACAGGCTCTCAGTCGGGTAAGTTTGAAGAGGCCAACGGAGGCACTATCTTGCTCGATGAAATTGGTGAAATGTCACCAGCTGTACAAGCTAAGTTACTGCGTGTGCTTCAAGAGCGCGAGGTTGAGCGTGTCGGTAGCCACAAAGCGATCGCTTTAGATATTCGTGTGATTGCCGCGACTAACAAAGACCTGCGTGAGGAAGTGCGCAAAGGTCAATTCCGAGAAGATCTCTATTACCGCTTAGATGTGCTGCCACTGCACTGGCCACCACTGCGTGATCGCAAAGAAGACATCTTGCCGATCAGCCAATTCTTCATCAACAAATACAAAGAGCATAGCAATTGCCATTTATCGGCGGATGCCGAGCAAGCGCTGTGTCACTACCACTGGCCAGGTAATATCCGTGAGCTTGAAAATGTCATTCAGCGCGCCTTAGTCATGCGCCACGGCGACTACATTACTGCGCACGATTTGATGCTGCCAGTCGAACTGCCAACGGCGAGCGTCGCTATCCATCAAGGGATGGGAAAACAAGGTATGGGGCATGTGGAAGTGAAAAAGCAGGCCGAGTTCCAGTTTATTCTCGAAAAGTTGCGCCAATTTGGCGGTAACCGCACTAAAACGGCGGATGCGCTTGGGGTAACCACACGTGCACTGCGCTACAAGCTAGCCGCGATGCGCGAGCAAGGAATTGATTTACAGTCAGCCATCGGCTCGGCTGCATAAAGGAGAAATTAGATGGCGATGCAACCTATCAATAATGCCGTATCTGCAGAGCAGTTGATGCTGACCAAGATGCAAGCGATGCAGCAGCAAGTTCAACCGGACTTTATGGTGACCAACAATCCAATGGACACTCAAAAGGTCAATCAACCGTTGGCATTTTCTGGTGCGATGAAAAACGTTTTGGATATGGTCAATGAGCACCAATCGCTAGCGTCGAAGAAAATGACGGCGGTGGAAACGGGTCAAAGTGATGACTTGGTGGGCGCGATGATCGCCAGTCAAAAAGCCAGCTTGTCGTTCTCGGCACTGATGCAGGTTCGCAACAAGGTTGTGGCGTCATTTGAAGATGTCATGAAGATGCCGGTGTAACCTATGTCTGAATTAGCCCCTCAAACGGCGACCATGCCGGGCTCTATTGATGTCGCGCCTAAGTCGGCATCCAAAACAGATGATGTTCAAGCCAGACTGAAAAAACTGTGGTCAAGCTCGCAGCGCAACCTTGTATTGTCTGCTGTGTTGGCAGCGATTGTTGCGGCGATCATTGTCGTCGCGTTATGGAGTTCATCGCAAAGCTATCGTCCGCTGTATAGCCAGCAAGAGCGTTTTGATATTGGCGAAATTGTCTCGGTGTTGGAGTCGGAAGGTATCGCTTATCGTCTTCAAGAGCAAAACGGCCAAGTGCTTGTTGCCGAAGGGCAAGTTGCCAAGATTCGCATGCTACTTGCAGCGAAAGGCGTTAAAGCTCAGTTGCCAACAGGTCTGGACTCTCTTAAGGAAGACAGCTCACTCGGTACCAGCCAATTTATGGAAAACGCGCGCTATCGTCATGGTTTGGAAGGGGAGTTGGTTCGAACTATTATCTCTCTTAATGCCATCTCCAATGCTCGTGTGCATTTAGCCATTCCAAGACAAACCCTGTTTGTGCGCCAGCAAGGTGAAGATCCTTCGGCGTCGGTGATGATTGAGCTAAAACCGGGTGAAGATCTCAAGCCGGATCAAGTGGAAGCGATCATCAATTTGGTGGTGGGCAGTGTCACTGGGATGAAGTCTGAATCGGTATCGGTTATCGACCAATACGGCCGCTTGCTCAGTGCTGATGTTGCTTCGGCGGCAACCGGTAAGGTGAATGCGAAATATCTGGAGTATCAAAAGAACGTTGAGAAGCAGATCATCCAGCGCGCGGCGGACATGTTAACGCCGATTGTCGGGCCAAGTAACTTCCGTGTCCAAGTGGCGGCGGATATGGACTTCAGTCAAGTTGAAGAGACTCAAGAAATTCTCGATTCCAACCCGGTGGTACGTAACGAGCACAGCATTCAGAATAACACGGTTGATAAGATTGCTCTCGGTATCCCTGGCTCTTTGAGTAACCAACCGCCAGTCACGGGTGAAGTGCCAACCAACGACAGTCAAAATACCAACGCACGTAGTGAGCTGAATCGTCAGTATGCGGTCGGTAGTAGCGTTCGTCGCACTCAGTACCAACAAGGTCAAATCGATAAGTTAAGTGTTTCTGTTCTACTTAACGAGACCGCGGCGCCAAATGGCACAGCCTGGACACCGGCAGAGCGTGCACAAATTTCTACCATGATCACCGATGCAGTGGGCATCTCTACCGAGCGTGGCGATAGTTTGAGTTTGATGAGCTTTAATTTCACGCCAATCGAGATTGAAGCGCCGCCAGCGATGCCTTGGTGGCAAGATCCGACGGTTCAGCAGCCACTGCGCTACGTGATTGGCGGCATGCTTGGCATGGCAATGATCTTCTTTGTGCTGCGTCCACTGATCATGCATTTAACCGGTGCAGACAGACGTGGGCATGAACTGGAGTTTGCGGAGCCTCAAGAAGAAGAGTACCAAGAAAACATTCAAACTCGCGAAGAGCGTGAGCGCGAAGAACGTCTCAACCGCAAGCTAACGGAGCGCGGAATTGAGTCGACATCGTCCGGACTTGATGCGAGCAGCGATATGTTGCCACCGCCGGGATCACCGCTTGAACTGCAATTGAAACATCTACAACTTATCGCGACCGAAGAGCCGGAGCGCGTGGCCGAAGTCCTTAAACAATGGGTAAACGTCAATGAAAACAGCACAGTCAACGCCAGCAACGCTTAGTCACGTCGAACGCACGGCATTGGTGCTGCTCGGCATGGGAGAAGATGCCGCCGCACAGGTATTGCGTCACTTCTCTCGTGATGAAACTCAGCGCGTCACTAAAGCCATGGCAAAGCTCAGTGGCATCAAGAGTGACAGTGCGAAAAATGTTATTCAGCACTTCTTTGACGACTTTAGGCAACACAGTGGCATTCGCGGCGCATCAAAAGAGTATCTGTCGAATACGCTGCGCAAAGCTCTGGGTAACGATTTGGCTAAAGGCCTTCTGAATAACCTATACGGCGATGAAATTCGCAACAACATGCAGAGGCTGCAATGGGTTGAAGCTGAAGTACTGGCGCGCTTTGTTGCCAGCGAACACCCACAAATGCAGGCGATTTTCTTAGCTTACTTGCCACCAGAAACCTCATCGCAAGTACTGAACCATTTGCCATCGGACTACCATGATGAGCTGCTGTATCGCATTGCCACATTGCAAGATATTGACCACCAAGTGGTGGGCGATCTGAATGAGCTGATTGAGCGCTGCATCGAGCAAGTCTCGGTGAGTCAAAGTGCGCCTATGTCTGGCGTGAAGCAGGTGGCCGATATCATTAACCGCTTCTCTGGCGACCGCGCGATGTTGATGGAAATGCTCAAGCTGCATGATGAGAAAGTGGTGAGCGAAATTGAAGAGAACATGTTCGACTTTATGGTGCTTGGCAGACAGCGTGAAGACACCATGGATGCCTTGGTACAACAGGTGCCTGTTGAGCTATGGTCTGTCGCACTGAAAGGCGCGGAAATTACCTTGCAGCAAGCGATCAAAGCCTCGATGCCGCAGCGTATGGTCAAAGCGCTAGAAGATGACATGCAACTGCGCGGCGCCGTACCGCTGAGCACGGTGGAGCGTGCCCGCAATGAGATCATGCAAATCATCAAAGAGATGTCGGAAGCTGGTGAGATTGAACTCACTCTGTATCAAGAGCAGACGGTGGAGTAATCATGACGCGCAGCAAAGTATTCACATTGCCAGCAACAGGCTATCGTCAGCACCGCTTTCCGCCTGTTGCCCAGCCTTCTGCCAGTGAAGAACTGGCAGCGGATCTCAACTGGGATGACGCACCGACGCAAATGGATATTCAGCAGCGTCTGGAAGAAGGTTTTCAGCAAGGCCTTGAACGCGGTCATCGCGAAGGGTTTAACCAAGGCGTTGAGCAAGGCAAGCAGCAAGGGATGACCGAAGGCCAAAAAGAAGGCTTTCAGCAAGGCTTTGTCTCAGGTGAGCAAGCCGGTAAGCAGACCTACTTGGACGCCGTCAAACCGGTCAACGATATTTACGTGGCGCTCTCGCGCTGGCAGGAAGAGAAAGAGCAGCAGCAACGGCATGTGATTTGTGAGTTGGTGCAAAAGGTAGCCCAGCAAGTGATTCGTGCTGAACTGACTCTGATGCCACAACAAATTCTTGCCCTAGTCGATGAAACGCTTGAAGCGATGCCGGGTAAATCGGAAAAGGTCACTGTGTTCCTAAACCCTCAAGACCTAGAGCGTATTACCGATATCAATCCAGAACTTGCCGCGGGTTGGAAGCTGGTTGCGAAAGCTGAGCTTCCTGTCGGTGGCTGTCATCTGGTCACCGATGAGGCAGAAGCCGATGCTAGCTGCGACTCGCGCTTAGAGACCTGCATGGATGCCGTAAAAGAGCATCTACTAGATGAAGTGATTGCCAATGACGCTGAGGAACGCGATGTCTAACGTCTCGCCGCTTCTGAACGACCGCTTGCACGATGCGATTGCCTCGCTGAGCACGATTCCCGTAGCGCGAGTGACCGGGCGTTTGGTAAAAGTGAATGGCCTGATGCTACAAGCGGTCGGCTGTCGATTTAAGCTCGAGCAGCGCTGCTTGGTAGAAACTGACGAAGGCGATATGATTGAAGCCCAAGTAGTGGGTTTTGACCACAATATTGCTTATCTTATGCCTGTGCGCAGACTGGGCGGGCTGTTTGCTGGTGCCAAAGTGGTGCCGCTCGATGGTGATAGCTCTGTCAATCTGGGCAATCACTGGTTAGGCCGAGTGGTGAATGGATTGGGTGAAGCGCTTGATGATGGCGTGAAACTCAAAGGCGGCGAGCGAGTGTCGTTAGAGCCGAATCCGATCAACCCACTTAAAAGACGTCCGGTGGATACGCCGCTCGATGTCGGCGTGCGCGCCATTAATGGTTTGCTAACAGTGGGTAAAGGTCAGCGCATCGGTTTGATGGCGGGCAGTGGCGTCGGTAAAAGTGTCCTGATGGGGATGATCACCCAAAACACCGAAGCGGACGTGATTGTGGTTGGACTTATTGGTGAGCGTGGCCGTGAGGTGCGCGAATTTATTGAGCGCAATCTCACCGAAGAGATGCGCCGCAAAGCAATCATCATTGCAGCCCCTGCCGATGAATCGCCGCTAATGCGGTTACGTGCGACCCTTCTTTGCCATCGTGTGGCCGAGTATTTTCGAGACAAAGGCAACGACGTGTTGCTGTTGATGGATTCACTAACCCGCTATGCCATGGCGCAGCGTGAAATCGCCTTAGCATTGGGCGAGCCGCCAGCTTCTCGAGGGTATCCGCCCTCGGTATTCAGTGTCTTGCCACAATTGTTGGAGCGTTCCGGTAACAGTGAGCACCCTGATGGCAGTTTAACCGCTATCTATACTGTGTTGGCAGAGGGTGACGACCAGCAAGATCCTGTGGTCGATTCGGCGCGAGCTATCCTTGATGGCCATGTGGTGCTTTCTCGTCAACTGGCGGAGCAAGGCCACTATCCAGCGATTGATATTAACGCCTCGATAAGCCGCTGTATGTCGGGGTGTACCCCGCAGGCGCATTCGACTATTGCCAATCAATTCAGGCAGCTTTACTCGAGCTACTTGCAGGTCAAAGAGCTTCTGCCCCTTGGCGGTTATCAGCCAGGGCAAGACCCCGAACTTGACCGTGCGGTGGCGATGCATCCTCAGCTCAAAGGCTATTTACTACAAGACGCTAACGAAGCGGTGAACCTTACCAGTAGTTTGACTGAGCTCGCGACGCTGTTTCAGGCTCAGCCGAGTGCTTGATTGGAATAGTTCGTTGAGGGAATAGCAACGTAGGGAAGGGAAGAATGGAAAGTAAAATTCGCGCCGTCGGTAAAATGACCCAAGTGGAAGAGCTAAGACGTGATCAAATTGGGGCTCAGCTAGAGTCGATGCGCCATCAAAGTGAGCAGCTAAGCCAACAGCTCGCAGCATTATCCGAGCTAAAAGCACGCAACTTCCAAGGGGCGACCAAAACCTGCAGTGTGGGGCTGATGAACCTCAACCTGGCTGATCAAATGCTGCAAAAAATGCTGCTTCATCATCAGCAAGAGCAGGCCGTGATGGAAGCTCAGTGTCAGTCAGTTCAAAAACAACTGCAGCAAAAAGCAGCACGAGTGCAAGGCTTAGAGCAGGTGCTAGAGCGCTGGAACAAAAAACAGAATTACGAAAAAGCTAAGCGTGAGCAAAAGCTTATCGAAGATATTATCAACGCCCGTTTCAAGCGTCGCGACCTGTAAATATCTGGACATTTATCCAGTATAAATTACCATTAGCTTAAGAGTTTCGGCTGATGGCAAGCAAAGCATGCAATGGATTATTGATAATCAAACCCTCCTACTTTCAATCACTTCACTAGGCTCAGTGGTCGGTTTTTCCGCCGCCGCAGTACTGCATTTTAAATCTCGTCAGTTGCAAGCTTTGGCAGAGCACAAGGCTGAGTTAGAAGCCTCAGCGCTAGAGCAGCAAATTGAGCGTCTTAGAACCGAATTAAAAGAAGCAAAACAAGAGCTTGATGAGCTTGATGATGAGCGAGATAAGTCGGCATTTGAACTCAAGCAAGCCCATGGCAAGGTCATGGCCGCGATGGAGAAGCTGCGCTATTTCGATGCCGTGAAGCAAGAGCGTCAGCAATACGCCAGCGAACTTGAGCAAGTGAAGCAGCAGCGCGCCCAATCGGAAGCCCAATTGCGTGAGCAGCTTGCCACTTATCAACAGCAGCAGCGCTCTGACAGTGAAAAGCTCGAACTATTGCAGCAATCAGAACTGCGCCTAAAGGAGCAGTTTGAACGCCTCGCCAATCAGGTATTTGAAGCCAAAACCGCCAAAGTCGACGTGCAAAACCGTCAGAGCTTGGAAGGGATTTTAACGCCTCTCAAAGAGCAGCTTGAAGGCTTTAAGAAGCAGGTCAATGACAGTTTTAGCCAAGAAGCCAAAGAGCGTCATACCTTAGTGCACGAACTTAAGAACTTGCAGCGCCTCAATGACCAGATGACCAAAGAGGCGATGAACCTGACTCAGGCATTGAAAGGGGACAACAAACAACAAGGTAACTGGGGTGAGGTAGTACTCGCTCGCGTGCTCGCGGAATCGGGATTGCGCGAAGGCCATGAGTATCAAACCCAGGTGAGCCTGCAAAATGAAGCTGGCAAGCGTTACCAGCCTGATGTGATTGTTCACTTACCTCAAGAGAAGCAGGTGGTGATTGATTCGAAAATGGTGCTGGTGGCCTATGAGCGCTACTTCAATGCAGAAACCGATGCTGAGCGCGCTCGTGCCCTAAGTGACCACTTACTGGCGCTGCGTAATCACATTCGTGGCTTGTCACAAAAAGATTACCATCAGCTCAAAGGCATTCGCTCGCTGGATTACGTACTTATGTTTATCCCAGTCGAACCTGCGTTCCAGGTTGCGATTCAGGCCGATCCAAACTTGGTGAAAGAAGCAATGGAGAGCAACATCATTCTTGTCAGCCCAACCACCTTACTGGTGGCGCTGCGCACTATTGATAATTTATGGCGCAACGACCGACAAAATCAAAATGCTCAAGTCATTGCTGACAAGGCCAGTAAGCTTTACGACAAGCTAAGATTGTTCGTTGATGACATGGAAGGGCTTGGCGGCGCGCTTGATAAAGCCAACCAAAGTTACCAAGGTGCGATGAATAAGTTGGCCACGGGACGCGGCAATGCGATTCGTCAGGCGGAAAGCTTTAAACAGCTTGGTGTTGAGGTAAAACGCTCGATTTCTCCTTCGCTCACAGAAATCGCACAAAATGATGCGCTGGTGGAAAGACAACCAGACATGGATAAAGTAAACTGACCGCTTGCGGCGACAGAGACGTAACGCTGCCCAAGAGGAAGAATAATGACGGAAAGTACTGTGCAATCGAATCAGCTAAATCAACAAGACGACACCACGCACTTCGGCTTTGAAACAGTCGCGAAACAAGAAAAAGTGACGCGCGTTGCGGAAGTGTTCCACTCGGTAGCGGCGAAATACGACATCATGAACGACCTAATGTCGGGCGGTGTCCACCGTTTATGGAAACGCTTCACTATTGATTGCAGTGGTGCAAGACCGGGTCAGCGCATTCTTGACCTAGGTGGCGGTACGGGTGATTTGACCGCAAAGTTCTCTCGTATTGTTGGTGACAAGGGCCATGTGGTACTTGCCGACATTAACAACTCAATGCTCAATGTCGGTCGCGATAAACTGCGTGATACTGGTATCGTTGGCAACGTGCATTACGTGCAAGCGAACGCCGAAGAGCTGCCATTCCCAGACAATTACTTCGACTGTATTACTATCAGTTTTTGCCTACGCAACGTAACCGACAAAGACAAAGCTCTGCGTTCGATGTTCCGCGTATTGAAGCCGGGCGGTCGTCTATTGGTGTTGGAGTTCTCTAAACCTATCGTTGAGCCACTGGCAAAAGTGTATGACGCGTACTCATTCCACTTGCTGCCAAAAATGGGCGAGTTGGTGGCGAATGATGCGGAAAGCTATCGCTATCTTGCGGAATCGATCCGCATGCACCCAGACCAAGATACTCTGGAAGGCATGATGCAAGAGGCGGGCTTTGAACACACCAAATACTACAACCTAACCGGTGGCATTGTAGCCCTGCACCGTGGATACAAATTCTAAGGATTGAGTCATGCCATTTGACCCATTAGTGACCGCGGTGGTGGAAACCACACTGAATACGCTGATCAACGATGACGAAGCGCTGGTCAATCGTGTCACTCGCCTTAAAGGCCAGGTGATTCAAGTTCACCTGCGTGAATTCAACAAATCACTGACCTTTGTGTTCAGTCATCAACTTGATGTGCTGGCTAATTATGAAGGTGAGTCAGATTGTTATCTGTCACTGAACCTTTCTGTGCTGCCTGAGCTTAAAGATCAGGCCAATATCACCAAGCTTATTAAACAAGATAAACTGGAGCTGGAAGGCGATATTCAGTTAGCGCAAAAATTCTCAGCATTGCTGACCGACTGTAAACCGGATATCGAAGAGTGGTTGTCACGCGTAACCGGTGATGTGGTTGCGCACACTGCAGTACAAGGGGTTAAAAACCTGTTTGGTTTTATCGCTTCACAGACGTCAAAGCATCAAGACCATTTCGGCCAGGTGCTCACCGAAGAGTGGAAAATTGCCCCGCCACCGTTGGCGATTGCAGCCTTTTGCGATGATGTCGACGACGTACGCAGCCAAGCTGAGCGACTCAATGCTCGCCTTGATGCGCTGCTAGCAGCCGCTGGCAGTGACAATACCGACTCGGAGCGTGTATGACTCCGAGTGAAATAAAGCGCCTTTATCACATCATCAAGGTACAACTTGAGTATGGCCTTGATGAACTGATGCCAACGCATCAATTAACCAAAGCCCCTCTGCTGGTCAGACGTTCGCTGTTTTGGATGAAGAACAAGCATCCAGAAAAGCCGTTAGGTGAGCGCCTGCGTTTGGCGCTGCAAGAACTCGGTCCGGTGTGGATCAAATTTGGACAGATGATGTCGACGCGTCGCGATCTGTTCCCACCACACATCGCCGACCAACTGGCTCTGCTGCAAGACCAAGTCTCTCCGTTTGATGGTGAGCTAGCTAAGTCGCAAATGGAGTTGGCACTCGGTGGTCCGATTGAAAACTGGTTTGACGATTTTGATATCAAGCCACTGGCGTCTGCGTCTATTGCTCAGGTACATACCGCTAAGCTGAAATCGACCGGCCAAGAGGTCGTACTTAAAGTGATTCGTCCGGATATTCGTCCGGTGATCGATGCCGACCTAAAGCTCATGTATCGCATGGCACGCATCGTGTCGAAGGCGCTGCCCGATGCTCGTAGATTGAAGCCAGTCGAGGTAGTTCGTGAGTATGAAAAGACCTTGCTTGATGAGCTCGATCTGCGCCGAGAAGCAGCCAACGCGATTCAGCTGCGCCGCAATTTCGAAGGCAGCGAAGAGTTGTATGTGCCGGAAGTATTGCCAGATTTTAGCAGCGAAAGCTTGATGGTCTCTGAACGCATCTATGGTATTCAGGTTTCTGATATCCCGACGCTAGAAGCGAATGGCACCAACATGAAGCTACTGGCGGAGCGTGGTGTGAGCGTTTTCTTCACCCAGGTGTTTCGCGATAGCTTCTTCCATGCCGACATGCACCCTGGCAACGTGTTTGTTAGTTATGACCACCCTGAAAACCCACTGTGGATTGGTCTTGACTGCGGTATTGTCGGCACACTCAATAGCGACGACAAGCGCTACCTAGCTGAGAACTTCCTAGCTTTCTTTAATCGAGACTATCGTAAAGTGGCTGAGCTTCATGTGGATTCTGGTTGGGTGCCACGCGATACCAATGTCGACGAGTTCGAGTTTGCGATTCGTATGGTGTGTGAGCCGATTTTTGCTAAGCCACTGTGCGAAATTTCCTTTGGTCATGTACTACTGAACCTCTTCAATACTGCTCGCCGCTTCAATATGGAAGTGCAGCCACAGCTGGTATTGTTGCAGAAGACTCTGCTCTATGTTGAGGGGCTCGGCAGACAGCTTTATCCGCAGCTAGACTTATGGGAGACGGCGAAGCCATTTCTCGAAAACTGGATGATGAATCAAGTTGGACCGCAGGCAGTTATTAACGGTATCAAAGATCGTGCGCCGTTTTGGGCAGAAAAATTGCCGGAACTTCCAGAGTTGCTGTACGATAGCCTGAAACAAGGTAAAGCTATGAATCAGCGCATGGATACCTTGTACCAAGGATACCGTGAAACAAAACGGCAACATGGGACAGGTAAATTTTTGTTTGGCGTTGGTGCAACTTTAATCGTATGCTCCGCCATATTACTTGAAGGACCTTACGATCAGCTGTCAGTTGCATCTGGCGTTGCTGGTATCACATTTTGGTTGTTCAGTTGGCGTACTTACAGGCGTTAAGCGATAAACTCGTATTAAATCATTTGTTTGTTAATCAAGACCCGAGGTAGAAAGAATGGGCGGTATTAGTATTTGGCAACTTCTTATCATTGCAGTGATTGTGATTCTGCTATTTGGAACCAAGAAACTGCGTGGTATTGGCGGCGACTTAGGTGGTGCTGTAAAAGGCTTTAAGAAAGCCATGAGCGAAGATGAGCAAACGGCAAAGAAATCTGACGACAAAGATGCAGATTTTGAACCAAAGAACATTGAGCAACAGAAAACAGACGCTTCTACTGAAACAAAGAAAGATAAAGAGCAGGCATAATTCGTGTTTGATATCGGTTTTTGGGAACTGGTACTCATCTCTGTAGTTGGTTTGGTGGTTCTGGGACCAGAGCGCCTACCAACGGCTATCCGAAGTGTTTCTCGTTTTATCAGCTCAGCAAAAGCGATGGCGAATAACGTCAAAGACGAGCTGTCGCATGAGCTTAAAGTTCAAGAGCTTCAAGAGAACCTGCGAAAAGCTGAGAAAATGGGCATGGAAGACCTCTCACCGGAACTGAAAAGTTCGGTAGAAGAATTGAAGCAGGCGGCAAAAGAAGTCACCCGACCTTACGCAAGTGATAAGGTGACAACTGCAGAACCTGATTCCCGTCCGCAAGAGACGGTGCAACCGGAACCTGCTAAACCTGCCGAGAATGAGTCTCCAGAAAAAGATCTAAACAAGGGCTGAACATCAGCCCTTGTCTGTATATATGTCTCCCGTGGATGGGCCTTTAGTTTGCTCATCTTCACGGTATTTTATTCGAGGTTTTCATGTCTTCCGTCGAACAGACACAGCCTTTGATTAGCCATCTGTTAGAGCTTCGTAACCGACTGCTGCGTGCGATTGTCGCTGTGTTGGTGGTGTTCTTAGCCTTGGTCTATTTCTCTGGCAATATTTACGATTTCGTTTCTAAGCCTTTGGTAGAAAGATTACCAGAGGGGGCGACCATGATTGCTACCGACGTAGCGTCGCCATTCTTCACTCCGCTCAAACTTACTTTGATCGCATCGGTGTTTGTGGCCGTGCCTTATATTCTTTATCAGGTATGGGCTTTTGTCGCACCTGGCTTGTACAAGCATGAGAAAAAGCTGGTCATGCCATTGATGTTCTCGAGCTCGCTGCTGTTTTATTGCGGCGTTGCGTTTGCGTACTTTGTGGTATTTCCGCTGGTGTTTGGCTTTTTCACCGCGATATCGCTTGGCGGCGTAGAATTCGCGACCGATATCTCCAGCTATCTGGATTTTGTATTGGCGCTATTTTTGGCATTTGGTATTGCGTTTGAAGTACCTGTGGCCATTATTTTGTTGTGTTGGACAGGGGCGACGGATGTTGAAAGCTTGAAGCAAAAGCGTCCGTATATCGTAGTTGGAGCGTTTATCGTGGGGATGCTCCTCACTCCGCCGGATATGATTTCGCAAACTCTGCTAGCGATTCCTATGTGTTTGCTGTTTGAAGTGGGACTGTTCTTTGCACGCTTCTATACACGTAAGACAGATGACAGCGAAGAGGCTGAGCAAGAGTAAAGCTTGTGATGGATTGATGACATCATCTTAGATGTAAAAATAGCGGCCTAGGCCGCTATTTTTTTCTCTGCATTCTTTGTCGTGGCAATCTTTGTTGCAGTAATACTGGCTTCTTCATTCTGACAACTGAGCTTTGAGGTTAGCGGATTTTCAGAACGTAACCGCAATTAGAGCATACATACACTTCTTTCACGCCCATTAGCTTTTGCCAAAATGTGCGATGCTGACGTTGTAATAGATTTCCATGTTGGCACATACTCCACCTCCGAGATAGAACTGCGTGATCTCTGCCACGTTTCCTTTGTCGGTAGTGGCATATAAAATTGATGCATATTCTACGTTAACTTGAGGTTGTCTTGTGTACACCAAACTCGATCTCCGTCACGGAATGAGTAATAAATTATGAAAAACTACAATGAAAACAGTGATTTTGCATTGTTTGTTGTTATCTGTGCCACTTTTTTACTACTCAATTCGGTGAGATCCGCTATGCGTTTTAGCACCAGTTCAGTATACGCAGGCTCATTGCGTTTTCCACGATGTGGCACTGGTGCTAGGTAAGGGCAGTCGGTTTCTAGAATCACTTTGCTCAAATCTAGCTCAGGAATCACTTTGTCCATGCCTGAATTTTTAAAGGTAGAGACACCACCTAGGCCAAGGTGAAAGCCAAGAGCGTTAATGGCTTTCGCTTCTTCAATTGTGCCGCCGAAGCAGTGGAACACGCCGCACAAGTCGCCGTTTTGCTCTGATCTAAGTAGAGCCAAAGTTTCTTCAATCGAATCTCGTGTATGGATCACTACAGGCAGATCCATCTCTTTGGCCCAATTCAACTGAGTGATGAAGGCATGCTCCTGCTCCTTGCGGTAGGTTTTATCCCAGTACAAGTCGATACCAATTTCACCTACAGCAATAAAGTTATGCTTGTCGAACCAAGAATGGATGGTGTCGAGCGTTTGATCGACATTAGCATCGACATAGCATGGATGCAGACCCATCATCGAGCGGCATACTTGAGGATAAGCCGCTTCGGTAGCCAGCATTGGCTCAATGGAGTCGAGATCGATGTTGGGTAGCAAAATATGCTCAATACCGGCATCAAGTGCGCGCTGTACCACTTCATCACGGTCTTGGTCGAATTCAGAGGCGTAAATATGGGCGTGTGTATCTATCATGGCTAACTAAATTTGGTGAGTAATATGTTCAGTATATCGTTTGTGGTTTAGCATTTTCCAATTTTACTACTAGCATGAACATGCGAGAGTGATATGCTTGATTTTCGCATTTTTCCAGACAAGGAGAGAAAGGTGTCTGTATCGATTCAAGGTCAATTTCCAGCACGCCGTATGCGCCGTATGCGCAAACATGACTTTAGCCGACGTTTAATGGCAGAGAATAAGGTGTCGGTGGATGACTTGATCTACCCAATGTTCATTCTAATGGGCAAAAATCGCCGCGAAACAGTGGAGTCCATGCCTGGGGTTGAGCGTCTTTCTATTGATTTGATGCTAGAAGAAGCCGAATATCTAGCAAAACTGGGCGTACCTGCCATTGCGCTGTTCCCAGTAGTTAACCAAGATGCAAAAAGTCTCTGTGCGGCGGAAGCCTATAATCCAGAAGGCTTGGTGCAGCGCGCTGTGCGCTCACTAAAGGAAAATGTGCCACAAATGGGCGTAATCACAGACGTAGCGTTAGATCCGTTTACGACTCATGGTCAAGACGGCATTATCGATGAAGATGGTTACGTACAGAATGATGAAACTACTGATGTGCTCATCAAACAAGCCTTGTCCCATGCAGAAGCTGGCGTAGATGTCGTTGCGCCGTCGGATATGATGGATGGTCGTATTGGTCGTATTCGTGAAGCGTTAGAAGAAGCGGGTCATGTACATACACAGATCATGGCTTACTCGGCGAAATATGCATCAAACTACTATGGTCCATTCCGAGATGCTGTCGGTTCGGCCTCCAACCTTAAGGGCGGTGATAAGAAAAATTACCAGATGGATCCTGCCAACAGTGATGAAGCCTTGCATGAAGTTGCGATGGACATCAATGAAGGTGCGGATATGGTGATGGTCAAGCCAGGTATGCCATACCTAGACGTGGTGCGTCGTGTGAAAAGCGAGCTTCAGGTACCGACGTTTGCTTATCAAGTCTCTGGTGAGTATGCAATGCACAAAGCCGCGATTCAAAATGGTTGGCTAAAAGAGCGTGAAACGGTACTTGAATCACTGCTGTGCTTTAAGCGCGCCGGTGCGGATGGCATTCTGACTTACTTTGCCAAAGATGTGGCGGAGTGGTTGGCACAAGATAGCCAGCAAGATTAATAAACATCGCGACATTAGAAGCCGGCATTACGCCGGTTTTTTTGTGCTCAGAAATTAAATGATAAATATTCTCAATTAGTGGTTGACGCATTAAATGAGAATGATTACTATTAACTCGTCCTAAGGGAAAAGGTTAAACAACTAGCGACATGGCTCAGTTCACTTAATCGGTTCTTTTTTGACACGACATTGCTCACATTGCTTCCAGTGTATTTATAGCTTTTGGTTGGTTAGCCGTACTCGTTAAACGAGATAACCTCCTTAAATTATTGCTAGGCGACACCTTTGGTGTCGCTTTTTTTCTATCTACTCTTTGCAGATTAATTGCACACTCTGACTAGAATATAATCCTATCGCTGACATTAAACGCAAAATTAGGTTTTCCACATGGCATGATCCGAGAAGGATCATGGGAAGGGTGGGGGATCTGATATTTAATGCTTTAATTACAGTGGCTTATATTTGTTTTTTGATGACCTTGAATAACTTTATCATTTGTTAAAACAACTCTATAAACAGATTTATCCACAGGCTGAGGGGTGCGAGAGCGCAGTTTAATTTGGTAACTGTGTATATAGACAGTGAAAGAGCGTAGCATCGCGCTGCGAGTCATGGCATCCTTATAGATCACTACCAAAAATTTTGGACGACTAAACATGGCGCAAATACCAGACAACCCATTGATCCTTATCGATGGTTCTTCTTATCTCTATCGAGCATTTCATGCTTATCCAGAAACGATGAGCAATGGCGAAATCCCAACCAATGCGGTTTACGGTGTTGTTAACATGCTAAGAAGCATGATGCGTCAGTTTGCCTCTGATCGTATCGCGGTGGTGTTTGATGCCAAAGGCAAAACATTCCGTGATGATATGTACCCTGAGTACAAGGCAAACCGTCCGCCTATGCCGGATGATCTTCGTTGCCAAATTGAACCTTTGCATAAAGTGATTCGTGCTATGGGTCTACCGCTTATCTGTGTACCTGGCGTGGAAGCGGATGATGTCATTGGTACTTTGGCGCATCAAGCTTCACAAGCGAGTATGCCAGTATTGATCAGCACGGGCGATAAAGATATGGCTCAACTGGTTGATGACAACGTTACCCTTATCAACACCATGACCAATGTGGTGATGGACAGAGCAGGCGTAGTGGATAAGTTTGGTATTCCACCTGAGCTTATTATCGACTATCTGGCACTGATGGGCGATAAAGTGGATAACATCCCAGGTGTACCAGGCGTAGGTGACAAAACAGCAACAGCACTATTGCAAGGTATCGGCGGCATTAAAGACCTATACGATAGACTCGATGATATCGCCCCTCTTGGCTTTCGTGGTTCAAAAACCATGGCTAAGAAGCTTACCGAGAACAAAGAAAATGCATTACTTTCTTATGATCTGGCGACCATCAAACTGGATGTGGAACTCGATTGCACGCCTGAATCTCTGCTGAAAGAGACACCAAACGTTGATGAGCTGACCAAGCTGTACGGCCAATTGACCTTTAAATCTTGGCTCAATGAGCTTCTTGAAGGCGGCACAGGTGAAGTGCAAGCGGTGGAGAGTGCAGCAAAACGTATTTCTAGCGATGATGATGCTCCAGCGATGGACACATCAGCAGTAAAAATTGACCGCAGCCAGTACGAAACCATCCTAACCGAAGAGCAGTTTGCTGAGTGGCTAGAGAAGCTAAAATCGGCTTCTGTGATTGCGTTTGATACTGAGACGGACAGCTTAGATTATATGGTGGCGAATCTTATCGGTCTGTCGTTTGCGACCGAAGAAGGCGTGGCCGCTTATCTGCCTGTTGCTCACGACTACATGGGCGCACCAGAGCAGCTTGACCGTGATTGGGTTCTTGAGCAATTAAAGCCGTTGCTTGAAGACGACAACGTAGTGAAAGTCGGTCAAAACCTGAAGTATGACGCCAGTGTGATTACACGCTATGGTATTGAGCTTAAGGGCATTAAATACGACACCATGCTTGCTTCTTACGTCTACAACAGCGTCGGCGGTAAGCACGATATGGACAGCTTGGCACTGCGCTTTTTGCAGCATAGCTGCATCTCATTCGAGCAAATTGCCGGTAAAGGCAAATCGAAACTGACTTTCAACCAAATCGAGATGGATCAGGCAGCACCATACGCGGCAGAAGATGCGGATGTGACTTTGCGTCTTCACCAGCGCATCAATGCAGAGCTTGAGAAAAACGAAGCACTGAATCGTGTCTATCAAGACATCGAAGTACCGTTGGTGCCTGTGTTATCTCGTATCGAGCGCACCGGTGTACTGATTGATGACATGCTTTTGGGCGCTCAATCTCAAGAGATCGCGGCGCGTCTTGATGAGCTGGAGCAGAAAGCCTATGAGATTGCTGGCGAAGAGTTTAACTTGAGCTCGCCTAAGCAGCTGCAAGCGATCTTCTTTGAGAAAATGGGCTTGCCGGTACTTAAGAAAACGCCATCAGGCGCACCTTCTACCAATGAAGAGGTGCTGCAAGAGTTGGCGTTGGATTACCCACTGCCTAAGTTGATTTTGGAGTATCGCGGCCTAGCTAAACTCAAGTCCACCTACACAGACAAGCTACCGAAGATGATCAACCCAGAAACGGGTCGAGTACACACGTCTTATCATCAGGCTGTCACTGCAACCGGTCGTTTGTCATCGACCGATCCAAACTTGCAGAATATTCCTATCCGTAACGATGAAGGCCGACGCATTCGTCAGGCGTTTGTGGCTCCGCATGGCTGGAAGATCCTTGCGGTGGATTACTCTCAGATTGAACTTCGTATCATGGCGCACTTGTCAGGTGATAAGGCGCTACTGGATGCGTTTAGACAAGGTAAAGATATCCACGCTGCCACAGCGGCGGAGATCATTGGTGTCGATATTGAGCAAGTCACCAGTGAACAGCGTCGCCGTGCCAAAGCGGTTAACTTCGGACTTATCTATGGCATGAGTGCGTTTGGTCTGTCTAAGCAGCTCGGTATTCCTCGTGGTGAGGCGCAGCAATATATGGATACTTACTTCGAGCGTTATCCAGGCGTGATGCAGTATATGGAAGACACGCGAGCGTTAGCGAGTGAGAAAGGCTACGTTGAAACCATCTTTGGCCGCAGACTGCACTTACCTGAGATTAAGTCTCGTAATGGTATGCGTCGCAAAGCGGCGGAGCGTGCGGCAATCAATGCGCCAATGCAAGGTACTGCCGCGGACATCATTAAGAAAGCGATGTTGTTGGTGGATGAATGGATCCAAGCTGAAGGTGATGGCAAGGTGAAACTACTGATGCAAGTGCACGATGAACTGGTCTTTGAAGTGGAATCGTCATCTTTAGGCGAAATTGAAAGTAAAGTACAAAAATTGATGGAATCTGCAGCAGAATTGGCTGTTCCACTTGTTGCTGACTCTGGTCACGGAGACAACTGGGATCAGGCTCATTAGTCATATTTTGAGCTAAATTATTAAATTAACATGAGCCAGCGCACAGTCGCTGGCTTTTTTTTGATGTTAAAAAAGTTCATGCATCTAAGCGACTTATGTCTATTAACAAAAACTTCATGAAAAAAAACTACAAAAATAGTTTCATTTTCTGATCACTTGTTGTACATTAGAACGCGTAGGGTACAGAGGTAAGATGTTCTATCTTTCAGACCTTTTGTTTCACGTTATTGGATTAGGCTGATTCAGCCGCCCCAGTCAGTATTTGACTGGGGCGTTTTTTCTTGTGGCAAAGAAAATTTTTTAGCGCCCTTCTTCTCACTTTTCTCTCTTCGTCATTACGACATTTGATTACCAAATTCTGTAATTAAACGACCTTCACACTTTGTATAATTCTCAACTAGAATCAAGCGTAGAAAAGCAGCGAGTAACCAGGGTTTTACTATCTGAAATATAAGACTTTATTGGGTTGTGAGTATTGTGGGAATTGGGATGGTAAGAGAAGACTAGCTCACACTTTGTATGGCTGGTGATTGCATTGTTTGAAAGCTTCATAGATGCTTGGAACAAACAATAATACTAAATCTTCTCTCTCCCATTGCCCTGCCAGGAAGGCGGGGCGTTTTGTTTCTGTAGAACGATGTTTTACTACCGAAAGATAGTTTTACCACTAAAAGATAGTTTACCACCAAAGATAGTTAAGCGTCTTGCTCACCACCTTCTAAATCGTCAGATTGCTCAAGGTGTGCAAACGCTGGCGCAAACCAGGTGTCGAGTTTATTTCGTAATTGATCAACACCGATGCCTTTTAGTGACGAAAACGGATCGACTTGCACATCACCGCCAAACGCCAGTGCTGCCTCACGTATCTTCAACACTTGTGCTTTGCGAGCACCACTTTTCAATTTGTCTGCTTTCGTCAGAAGAACCTGAACTGGAATACCAGACTCAACAGCCCATTCAATTAACTGCTGGTCAAGATCTTTCATTGGGTGACGAATGTCCATCAGTACCACTAGGCCTTTCAGGCAACGACGTTTCTGCAAATATTCGCCTAGCGATTTTTGCCATTTCTTTTTCATCTCAAGAGGAACTTGAGCAAAGCCGTATCCAGGTAAGTCAACGATGTGACAACCTTCGTCAACCTTGAAAAGGTTAATCAATTGGGTACGGCCTGGTGTTTTACTGGTTTTCGCCAGCGCTCTTTGGTTAGTAAGGCGGTTCAGTGAACTGGATTTACCTGCATTGGAGCGTCCTGCAAACGCAATTTCGATCCCTTCATCCTCTGGCAAGTGACGAATATCGGGTGCACTTGTAATGAAATGCGTGTTTTGATAATGAATTTTTACGCTCACTGTTAACTCCATCTCGACTTTGTGTAGTCGATTGATTACTTTTTTGTGAAATTGTGTAAAATAACCGTGCTCGGCATATGGCCACACATTGTACCATGATCGGTATTAATTGCCCGCGTTACCTTATTTTGTCCCTTTGACACCAATCTGTAGGGTTTAGCGAGGCGTATAGTGGTACTGGAAGCTTGATAATTATAATGGAATGTCATGAAAAAATTAGCGCTAATCTTGAGTCTTGTAGTCAGCTGCTCAGTATGGGCCCAAGGCGATATTGAAGCTGGTAAAGCAAAATCCCAAACGTGTGTAGCGTGTCATGGAGCGGACGGTAACAGTCTGCTAACGATGTACCCAAGCATCGCAGGACAGCACGCAAAATATATTGAAAAACAACTGAAAGACCTAAAGCTTGGTATGACAAGTGGCGGTAAACAAGGTCGTTATGATCCTGTGATGAGTGGTATGGCAATGCCACTGTCTGAGGAAGATATGGCGGATCTTGCGGCTTACTATGCGTCTATGCCAATCGCAGCCAATAGTACCCCTGAAAATGTGGTCGAAGTGGGTAAAGTTCTTTACACCGCTGGTGATGCTGAGCGTGGAATTACCGCGTGTATTGCTTGTCACGGCCCTCGTGGTAACGGCACTGAGCTATCAGGATTCCCTAAAATTTCTGGTCAGCATGCTGATTATGTGAAATCACAACTAGAGAAATTCCGCAGCGGCGATCGTGCCAACGACATGAACGCTATGATGCGTGATATCGCCAAAAAGCTGAACGACGAAGATATCGACGTTCTTTCTAAATACGTGGGCGGTCTTCACTAATCCGAACCGCGTTACAAAAACTAGCAGCCTAACCTAGTTTGTTTAATGTCTAAACGGGTTTCTTTAACGCCAAACCGAGCTTGCAATGCCTCTTCTGATGAAGGGGCATTGTTGTTTTTGGTGCTTGGGTAGCGTTGTTGTTGGTAGATCTGTTGGTAGTGGTGTCACGCACTGGGTGATTCAGATCTCACTTCGATCTTGATGCTCTTTGAGCGTGATTGGCGAGTTATCCAGATGCTTTGTGAGATATTTGCCATACTTGTTAGCGCAAAATTTCCGTTAATAATTATTAAGTTTATGATTTATATTGCTTTAATTGTTTGTGTATTGTTGCGAACTAGAAAAAACGTTGTGCTTGGTTGTCTTCCATTCTGAGTCAGGTAAATTGTTCCTTGTCGACAGGATGCTGACACAAGGATTTCAGACCAAGAAGGTCTTCAAGGATGTTTGGCGAGGAGCGCCAAAAATAATAATAAGGATATTGCTCAGACTCGGAGTGTGGGCAGATACGGATGATCGACTATTCTCAGGATGAGAAAACAAATGGACAGGGTTTAGGAAGAACTCGAGCAAAAGGTTTTGCCAGGGATCGTGAAAACGCATCAGGACGATGACAAACAAGAATTAGCAGTGGAAGCACAAATAACAAATGGATATTTGTGAGGCATTCAAAGAGTGCCAACAATTTCACCCCTATGGTGATGGAAAGCGACAGGTCCGCCTGTCGCTTTTTTTACGTCTGAAATTGACATGTAAATGATAACTAATTTCATTTGCCTTGAAATGATTGTTGAGAACGATTATCATCGATGCCTCTATGCATGGAGGCAGTATGGACAATCGAAACAATCATCAAAGCGTTCCCTTAGATGTACCGAGCAAACTGCTCAAGCCGCTGTGGTTTCGCAGTCGTGAAAGTTTGCTGGATGATGGCATCATCTATGACCCCATCGCTGCCCATGCATGTCGCCGTTGCCAACTGGCGCCCGATTGCCTCACGGGTAACGTTGACCAAAGTCAGTTATTGCATGCCACCTTAACTCAGCTTTGCGATTTGCAAGTAAAGCGATTTCTTGAGACCAACCCTGATGGTTGGGTTATTAATGTCGGCGCGCGCCTTGATACCCGTTTCTACCGTTTGGACAATGGCCGCTGTCATTGGCTTGAAGTCGATACCAATGAGCATTTGGTGTGGCGCCAACGGTTGTTTCACAAAAGCGAGCGGTACTCACTCATCTGTGGCTCGATTGATGATATGAGCTGGTTGTCGACGCTATTGATTCCTGCCGACAAACCGATTCTAGTTGTATGTGAACATGCTCTACTGGAACAAACTGAGACTCGAATAGCGCACTTTGTGCAAGCCATCGGGTGTCACTTTCAACATGCCAAAGCCTGCTTGGTGCTGGCCGGTGACCTCACAGCGAGTCACTTAGGGCAAAAGATGGGGTGTGAGCGTTATCAACATGGCATGAGAAAGCCGCTTGATAAGTTGCTTCATTGGCTACCGTGGACATACAAAGTCTCGATTGAATCGCCCATCGACAAGCATTGTCAACGCTGGTCTCGTTGGCAGCGAGTGGTGGCGAAGCTGCCCATCTATCGACATCGTCTCACGCCGAACATCGTCAATATTGAGTGGTAGTTGCGGTGCTCGCCTGTAAATAACGTTACTATAGCGCTTCAAGTATCCTTTCCACTAAAGCATTTCTAGTGGAGTCTCGACGTGCTGGAGTGTTCGTGTTTCAACAATCAATTACCATTTTGTCTGATCTGCCCTTGCACCGCCGAGTCTTGCTATTGGCCATTCCTATGGTGCTATCCAATATTACTGTCCCGCTATTAGGACTGGTTGACGCCGCTGTGATTGGCCACCTAGAGCACGCCTGGTATTTAGGTGGCGTTGCGCTTGGCAGCACCATGATAAGTGTCACCTTCTGGCTGCTGGGTTTTTTGAGAATGTCGACCACAGGCCTCGCCGCTCAAAGTTATGGCGCTAATGATACGCGCCAGCTTGCGCTGGTGTTTTTGCAGGGGAGTCTTATGGCATTGGGGTTTGCTGCGCTGTTCTTACTCGTGCATACCTCTCTCGCTGATGTTATTTTTTCGTTTAGCTCTGCCAGTGAAGAAGTGAAGCATTATGGTTATCAGTATTTTGCGATAAGAGCTTGGAGTGCCCCTGCAGCGTTGATGAATTTTGTGCTTCTTGGCTGGTTACTAGGGACACAAAACGCGAAAGCGCCAATGTGGATGGTGATCATTACTAACCTGGTAAATATCGGCCTTGATGTCTTGTTTGTCATTGGTTTGGGGTGGAAAGTCGAAGGCGCGGCCTTGGCGTCGGTCATTGCTGACTACTCAGGTTGTGCATTTGGCCTATGGTGTGCCGCGCGCACTTGGCGTCAAAGAGTCCTGCCAAATGTGCTGCAATTGGCCTCTGATGTGAGTCAGGATATTGGACGTTTTGTGAAGCTCAATCGTGACATCTTTCTTCGTTCATTGTGCCTACAAGCTACTTTTAGTTTTATGACCTTTCAGGGCGCAGCATTTGGAGATGATATCGTCGCGGCGAATGCGGTATTGATGAGCTTCTTGATGCTCATTTCTTATGGCATGGATGGTTTCGCTTACGCTATGGAAGCTATGGTAGGCAAAGCGATTGGTGCCAAGAGTCGCAGTCAGCTCATTGATTCGCTTGTCGTGACCTTTTTCTGGAGTGCGGTTATTTGTGTGCTGCTGACACTGGTATTTGCAGGTTTAGGGAGTGATTTGATTGCGATGATTACTTCCATCGCCGCAGTGCAAACGCAAGCGGAATTCTTCTTACCTTGGCTGGTTGCTATGCCGCTGGTGTCCATGTGGTGCTTTCTATTTGATGGTATTTTTGTGGGCGCGACAAAAGGCAGAGATATGCGCAATAGTATGTTTGCCGCCACGTGTTGTTTCTTTGCTTTGTTTTTTGCCGCCAGCAGTTTAGGAAATCATGCACTTTGGTTCGCGATGCTCAGCTTTATGGGTATTCGAGGTCTGGGGTTGGCGGTGATATTTATTTACCAGTGGCGTCGCGGTCAGTTTTTACTGGCTTAGCGTTTCATCTGCGTAGAAGGAAAAACAAAGGCGACATGATGTCGCCTTTGTTGTATTGGTCTAAAGTGCTATGCACTGCAATTAGGTTAGAACAGACGGTTTAAACCATTGAGCGCAGCAACACGATAGGCTTCTGCCATGGTCGGGTAGTTAAAGGTGGTGTTAACGAAGTACTCGATGGTATTCGCTTCGCCTTTTTGCTCCATGATGGCCTGGCCGATGTGGATGATTTCTGCCGCACGCTCACCAAAACAGTGAATGCCCAAGATTTCTTTGGTCTCGCGGTGGAAGAGTATTTTTAAACTTCCCACGTCTTTACCGGCGATCTGTGCACGCGCAAGGTGTTTGAATGACGAGCGTCCTACCTCGTACGGAATCTTGGCTTCAGTCAGCTCTTGCTCAGTTTTACCCACAGAGCTGATTTCTGGAATGGTGTAGATACCTGTCGGAATATCTTCAATTAGCTTACCTTCAGCTTCACCTTGAGTAATCGCTTGAGCTACGAATCGGCCTTGGTCGTATGCCGCACTCGCTAAGCTTGGGTAGCCAATCACATCCCCCACAGCATAGACATGGTCGATGTCGGTTTGGTAGTTGGTGTCGACTTTGAGCTGGCCGCGAGAATCCGCGACTAGTCCAACGGCATCCAGATTGAGTGCGTCAGTGTTACCTGTTCGACCATTGGCATACAGTAAGCAATCCGCGCGCATCTTCTTGCCTGAGTTGAGGTGGATGATGACGCCGTCTTCGGTACCTTCGATCTTGGCGTAGGTTTCATCGTTTCGGATCATCATGCCGCTGTTCCAGAAGTGATAGGACAAAGAGTCTGACATCTCGTTATCTAGGAACGCCAGAAGTCGCTCACGGGTGTTGATGAGATCGGTTTTTACATCCAAGCCACGGAAGATAGACGCATACTCACAACCAATGACACCGGCACCGTAAATAATAATGTGTCTAGGGTCGTGCTCAAGAGAAAGAATTGAATCGCTATCGTAAACACGTGGGTGATTAAAGTCGACATCAGCAGGGCGATACGGTCTTGAACCGGTTGCAATCACAAACTTGTCGGCCGTATAAGTATCGATAGTACCATCGGACTTAGTGACCTCTAGGCTGTGAGTATCGACAAAGCGTGCCGTTCCGTATAGCAAGGTGCACTCATTTCGGTCATAGAAGCCTTGGCGCAGTCGGGTTTGCTTATCGATAACGGTTTTTGCGTGTCCCAAAATATTGGAAAACGTCGAGTGCAGGCTGGTGTTGTTACCACAAAACAGTGGGTTGCTGTTGAACTCAATGATACGGCTGACCGCATGACGCAGTGCTTTTGAAGGTATGGTACCCCAGTGGGTGCAACCACCACCGACGCTGCTCTCTTTTTCGATGATCGCAACGTTGAGGCCAGCTTTAGTTAGCCCCATCGCAGCCCCTTCACCACCTGGGCCACTGCCGATTACGATGGCATCAAAATGTTTAGCGCGACTCATATAGTATCCTCGTAGTTCCTCTCACTCTCTACAAAACGTTCAGCATTAATAGCGACAAGTAGGGCAGGAGTGATGAGTGCAATTCATAGACTGGCAATGGCGAGATTTTAACGGATTATTAACGTTGGTAAATATGACTGCGTGAATAGAGTGTGAAAGATCACGCAGTTTTATTGAGAGTTAGCATCGGATAAACGTTTGATGTATGCAAAATAATGAAACTTGTTCAAGCATAATGCTGAGTAAATGAAGTGAGATGCGTATAGGTTTTTTAGCAAAATCGCCAGCCATACACTTATACAAAGTGACTATTCGCGCTATATTACCTCCACTCCCTCAATTACCGTCATCGATGGTAACCAATAAGAGCACCTAGGTTAAACATGAAATCAATGGGTATTCGTGCACAACAAAAAGAAAAAACGCGTCGTTCATTGATCGATGCTGCTTTTAGCCAGCTTAGTGCCGATCGCAGCTTTTCGAATTTGAGCCTGCGCGAAGTCGCGCGCGAAGCCGGTATTGCTCCAACTTCTTTCTATCGTCATTTTAAAGATATGGATGAGCTGGGGCTGACCATGGTAGATGAAGGAGGCCTACTGCTAAGGCAGTTAATGCGACAAGCGCGCCAACGTATTGTCAAAGAAGGCAGTGTGATCCGTACTTCAGTCGAAACGTTTATGGAGTTCATTGAAAGCAGTCCCAACGTGTTCCGCCTATTATTAAGGGAGCGTTCTGGCACCTCTTTTGACTTTCGAGCCGCAGTGGCTCGAGAGATCCAACACTTTTCGGCTGAGCTAACTGAATATTTGGTTAGCACAGGTATGGACCGTGACGAAGCATTTGCCCAAGCGGAAGCTTCTGTCATTCTCGTGTTCAGTTCAGGTGCAGAGGCGTTAGATCTTAGCAAAAAAGAAAGATATGAACTGGCGGAGAGGCTGATTGTCCAATTAAGGATAGTGGCCAAGGGTGCACACTGGTATCGCAAAGAACGTGAAAGAAACCGTCAAAAAGAAGGGTCCAAATAATGTCCAATGAAGTGTCCTCCGAAAACCGCGAAAGCGGAAAAAAAACACTCGTACTTGCTCTGATTGCAGGTATGTGTGGTAACGCAATGTTGTCTTGGCTCACCATCAGCGAAGTGGCATTCTCGATTTTTCCACTGATTGCACTCGTGCTGTCAGTTCAGGCTCTGTATCAAGAGTATCTAAGAAACCCAATTCCAGAAGACTTCCCAATGGTTGGTCTTGCGGCATTCTTCGTAGGTGCGTTTGGTCACTCTGCGTTTACGAAGGCGCAATACCCTGATGCTGGTTCCAACTTCATCGCCATCGTAGTCGTCTTGGTACTGCTATTCTGGATTGGTAAAAAGATGGGCTACATCCTCAAAGAAGCTTAATTTGTTGGTCTCTATTCGTAGAGCGCGAGCATAAAAAAACGAGCCAGTTGGCTCGTTTTTTGTTTGTTATTGATTAGGCTTTGCGCTCAAGTAATACGCCCGCTTCAATATGATGAGTAAACGGGAACTGATCGAATAGAGCAAATCGCGTAATGTGGTGCGTTTCACCCAGCACGTCCAAGTTGTCTTTCAAGGTTTCTGGATTGCATGAAATATACAGAATGCGCTCGTAGCCTTGAACCATTTTACAGGTATCGATATCCATACCTGCACGCGGTGGATCAACGAAAATCGTGTTGCAGTTGTAGCTTTTTAGATCGACATTCTGCTGCTGCAAACGTCGGAACTCACGTTTGCCTTCCATAGCCTCAGTAAACTCTTCCGCTGACATGCGAATGATTTGTACATTATCAATCTTGTTGGCTGCAATGTTGTATTGCGCCGATTCTACTGAAGGCTTCGCCAACTCCGTCGCAAGGACTCGCTCGAAGTTTTGTGCCAATGCCAATGAGAAGTTGCCGTTACCACAGTAAAGCTCTAGCAAATCACCTTTGCTGTCTTGGGTACAATCAACAGCCCATTCCAACATCTTTTGCGCGACAGGACCATTGGGTTGCGTGAAGCTGTTTTCCACTTGCTGATAGTGGTATGGCTGACCATTAACATGCAGAGTTTCCACCACATAGTCTTGATCCATGACGATTTTCATCTTACGAGCACGACCAATCAGGTTCAGTTTGAAACCTTCATCATTCAACTGCTGTTTCAGTGCTTGTGCTTGCTCTTTCCATGCATCATCCAGTTGACGGTGGTAGAGCAGAGATACCAAGATCTCACCGCTTAAGGTTGAGAGAAAGTCGACTTGGAACAGTTTCTTTCGTAATACCTCGTTGCCTTTCATCGCATCCATCAGCAGTGGCATTAGGTCATTGATAAGACGGCTTGCTGCTGGGAATTGATCAACTCGGTACTTTTCACGCGTTTCCTGGTTGAACATGATGTAGTACATGTCGTCGCCTTCATGCCAAACGCGGAATTCAGCACGCATACGATAGTGCTTTTCTGGGGAAGTAAATACTTCGAGTTCAGGAGCAGAATACGGCGCCATCATATCGATCAAACGTTGAGATTTTTCTTCAAGCTGGATTTGATAGCCTTCTGGTGTGAAGTCGAGATTTGCCATGGTAGTTGCCTATCGTCGGTAATGAGTTGTATTAAGGAGGGCAGATTTTATTCAATCTCCCGTCGTTGTCCAGTTTTTCCCAGAATTGTCTCGCATTATCTCTGTGCTCTTATAGCTTAGTTCAATCCGTTATGGACAAATAATCAATCAGTTAATACCATGGCCCCTAGCTGGTGTGAGAATCAAATGGATATCTCACTGAAAAGGGAATCTGGTGCAAATCCAGAACTGACGCGCAGCGGTAAGAGAGAACAACCCCTCAAAAGACACTGTTTGACATAAACGGGAAGTCGAGGCAGTAGGTGGAACCAATATGGTTTCGTGCTCTTAAGTCCGAATACCTGCCAGCAGCCAACTCGATGCGAAAAAGGATTGCTCGAGTAGGTAGGACTTACGCGATTTAGGACAACACAACAAATGAACAAATCATGTTTGGCGATAGCAGTGACTGCATCGCTCTCTTCTTATGCTTCTTTTTCACTGGCAGAAGTAACAAGCTCAAGTAATCAATCTAAATCGGCTGATGAGACCATGGTCGTCACGGCGAACCGTGTAGAGCAAAGCAAAGCTTCGGTGTTAGCACCTACGACGGTTGTTACGCGCGAAGATATTGAAAAAATTAAGGCGAACAGTGTTCTTGATGTACTAAGAACCGTTCCAGGTATCGAAATCAATTCATCGGGTGGCAATGCTCAAGAGACAAGCATCTACATTAGAGGCACATTGACGAAACACGCCCTAGTGATCCTTGATGGTGTTCGACTTAACTCCGCTACGAATGGTGGTGCATCGATTGGTTTGATTCCAGCATACGCGATTGAAAGAGTTGAAGTCGTGAGAGGACCACGCGCTGCGGTTTATGGCTCCGACGCGATTGGTGGTGTTATTAGTATTACAACAGCGACTAAGACTCGCAATCATCAAGCGAGACTTGGCTACGGTTCACACGATACCAAGCAGTTGGGCTGGCGCTCATCAGGGCAAATTTCGGAGAGTACGTCTGGCGGCATTACGTTGCAAGCTGAGAGAAGTGATGGCTTTAATGTGTATCAGATGGCACCAGAGAGCGACAAGCACGGTTATGACTCGAAAGTAGTGATAGGCAATCTTGCCCATAGTATCAACGATAACTGGACGTTAAAGCTGAATGGTATGAGTTCTGCATCAGACGTTGAGTATGCCAATGCATTTGATGGAACGAAGCAAGAGAGCGAATCCACGAACTATTCACTCGCAGGCACCGCTCTTTACCACAGGGAGCAATTCAACTCCGAGTTGCAGGTGAGTACGAGCTATAACCAAGGCCGAGACGGAGATGCGGCAGGTAAGAATGCTAAGTCAGAACTCACCACATCGCGAAACTCTATTTTATGGTTTAACAGCTATAGCGGTTTTGACTACCTAACTCTTAATGCCGGTTTAGATTACTATCTGGAAAAAGCAAATCGCGGTGGCTCCAACACCACAGACTACGGCAAAACAACCAAAGACAACAAAGCTGCATTTGCGAGCGCTTTGTTTGAGTATAACAAAGCTTCCCTTGAAGCGAGTGCACGTCACGATGACGATAGCGCGTTTGGTGGACACACCACTTGGAATCTAGGTGCAGGTTACTTTGTGCTAGATACGATTCAACTCGTGGCAAGTTCAGGGACTGCTTTTAAGGCACCAACGTTCAATGACCTATATTGGCCCAATGCGGGTAACGAATCGCTAAAGCCTGAAACCTCCATGTCTTCTGAAATTGGCGTTAGGGGTTACCAGTCTTGGATGACATGGGAAATTACCGCGTACAAATCGGATATCAAAGATTTGATTAACTGGGCACCGAATGATTCGGGTAACTATGTGCCAAGTAATGTAGATGAAGCGTCAGTTGAAGGTATTGAGCTCCAAGGGCAGTTTGCTACTTGGGGAGTTCAACACCAGTTATCAGCGGATTTTAAAAATCCAGTAAATGAGAAAGACGGTTCTCAGCTGATTCGCCGCGCGAAACAGAACTTTAAGCTGGTCTCGACCTATCAACTCAACGATCTTGAATTGGCTTTGATAGCCAATTACGTAGGTGAACGTAAAGATAAAGTAGGCGGCACTCTTGATGCTTATACCACGGTTGATATAGGTGCTGGCTACAAGGTGACAGAGGCTCTAGCGGTGAGTGTTAAAGTCAATAACTTACTGGATGAAGAGATCTACACGGCTCTAGGTTCAGGCACAAACTATTACAAAGCAGACGGGCGCAATGTTTTTGCAACCGTAGACTATCAATTCTAGGGAAACATAAGGGGTGCTCGTCACCCCTTTTTATTTATGAAAAACATTATTATCAGCTGGTCATCAGGTAAAGATTCCACATTGACCTTTGAGCGTCTTATGGAGTCGTCCGAATACAATGTTGTAGGTCTTTACACTACTCACGTAAGCGGTGAGGTGCCTCTCCAAGTCACACCTCTCGAAGTTGTTCAGATGCAAGCCGATAGATTAGGTATGCCGTTAGTGTCTATTGAACTGCCGGAGGTGTTCCCGCCGAATGACATATACCAGTCGCTAGTAATAGACGGCGTGAAGTCATCAGGACTTAATGTTGACGGTATCGCCTTCGGGGACATGTTCTGCAATGGCATCGTAGAGTATCGAAAGAGCTATGTAGAGCCTGCTGGGTTTGAAGCGGTTTTTCCTTTAGTTGGTGAAAATAGCCAAGAGCTAGCTCAAGAGATAATAGAAAGAGGGATTGATACAGTCTTGGTGACAATAGACAGGCAAGTATTGCAGGAGTCTTTATGCGGTGCGCGTTATACCGAGAGCCTCATCACGGAGTTACCAGACAATGTTGACCCATGTGGCGAAGATGGTGAGTTCCACACCTTAGTGTGTAATTCAAAGTACTTTAGCCATCCCATAGAGATAGACTCCTTATCGATAGAAACCGCTGAGCGATTCAGCCATCTAAGGTACAAAGTGAAGTAGGCATCGAGAGCAGATAGGTTTACCGCTTAACCAGTAGTGAGTATCATGTCGGCGGATAGATAACGACAACTGTCGGTGAAATACGCGATGAATAGACATAACATTTTGATATTTGACTCCGGGGTAGGTGGTCTCTCTGTATATAAAGAGATAGTAAACTTGCTGCCGTGTGCAAACTACTTCTATTTATTCGACAACGAAGCCTATCCCTATGGTGAGCTAGCACCAGATACATTGGTTGATCGTACCTGTCGTCTTATTCAACAGATGATGCAGCGCCAGCGCATTGATATCGTCGTTATCGCTTGCAATACCGCGAGCACCATCGTGCTGCCTCATTTAAGAGAAGTGTTGTCTATTCCGGTTGTCGGTGTCGTACCAGCAATCAAGCCCGCTTCTCTACTTTCGAAAAAAGCCGTCGGTTTAATTGCCACACCTGCCACCATTACTCGTCAGTATACTCATGATCTGATTCGAGACTTTGCAGATGATAAAGATGTAAAGCTGCTTGGTAGCAGTCAACTGGTGGATATGGCGGAGCAAAAGCTGAGAGGTCAACCCACTGACATGATTCACTTGCATCAGATCCTAGAGCCACTCGTAGATGTAATTGATGTAGCCGTATTGGGGTGTACGCATTTTCCGTTGATTCGAGAAGAGATATCGCAAGTGCTAGGCAAAGGTGTCGAATTGATTGATTCGGGTATGGCGATCGCTCGTAGAGTCGTGAGCTTATTAGCAGAGAGTGGCGATCAAGAAGGAGTAGGGATCAAAGAGGTGTTTGGCAGTGCTTCCCCTATACAAGAAGAAGCACTTAACAAAGCCTTAGACGATCTCGGCTTTAGTCCTGTTCAATTGATTCAGATTCAGGATGCTTAGGATCATTGGCAATGCGAACCTTTAACGTTCTTTGCATATAGTCCTTTTCATTGAGCGCTTCGATTGCCCCTTTGGCATCGGAGCTCGCCATTACGACGAAACCAAATCCACGACGCTTACCTGTGCGTTTATCCTTCATTAGTCTTACCGCAAATACTTCCCCATATTCAGCGAACAGATCCTTAACGTGAGATTCGTTAGCTTTATAAGGTAGGTTACCTACGTAAAGAGTTTTTGTTGATTGAGAACTGTCTTTCGAAACGGTTGGAGTAGCAGAAGAAAACTTAACAACGAAAAATGTAGCTACTACACCAAGCACAAAAGCAACAGCCGGTGAGATGTCGGCGAACTGAGAAAAAACAATACCGCCCAAAATAGCGATCGCTATTACTAGAAAAAGAGATTTATTGGAGTCCATATTAAAGTACTACTTTTCTTATTGACGAATAATGGCATCTATCGTTAACAAATAGATATAGGAATATTACGTAGTTGAGCGTTATTTTTCCAATTATTTGGTGTGATGTATTTCAAATGTTGAATTTTTATCGAAAAACACCGTGTCTGATGGCTTTTTGAACGAACGGAAAATAATTTCAAAAAAAGGGTTGTCATCAATGCTGTGATCTCTATAATGCCGCCTCACCGACACGGAGTGAGACGAAAGTCACAAAGCGGAGTCGGTTGAGAGAGAAAAGAAAGTTTGAAAAAACGCTTGACTCTCAAACTGGGAAGCGTAAGATACGCACCCCTAACGACGAGACGCTAAGCGGTTCGAAAGTTAGAAAATGTTCTTTAAAAATATAGACCTATCAATCTGTGTGGGCACTCGTTGATGATAATCAAATTAGATACCTCGGTATCAAATTAGGTTTTCAATGAACTGAGTGACCAATCGAGATTACTTTCTTGTAAAAGAACTTAGTCTTGGCACAGTCAATTCATTATCGTTCTGTTGGAACGATAATAGCTTTAAAATTACTTCTTACTYTTGAGTAAGGATGAGTTTTGAAGTCAGTATTCATTGAGCCGAACAAAATCTTAAATTGAAGAGTTTGATCATGGCTCAGATTGAACGCTGGCGGCAGGCCTAACACATGCAAGTCGAGCGGAAACGAGTTAACTGACCCTTCGGGTGACGTTAACGGCGTCGAGCGGCGGACGGGTGAGTAATGCCTGGGAATATGCCTTGATGTGGGGGATAACCATTGGAAACGATGGCTAATACCGCATAATGCCTTCGGGCCAAAGAGGGGGATCTTCGGACCTCTCGCGTCAAGATTAGCCCAGGTGGGATTAGCTAGTTGGTGAGGTAATGGCTCACCAAGGCGACGATCCCTAGCTGGTCTGAGAGGATGATCAGCCACACTGGAACTGAGACACGGTCCAGACTCCTACGGGAGGCAGCAGTGGGGAATATTGCACAATGGGCGCAAGCCTGATGCAGCCATGCCGCGTGTGTGAAGAAGG
>NZ_JAKJST010000034.1:0-62528 GCF_050337275.1 Vibrio wakamikoensis
TGGCCTATAACTTACTTCGGTTCTTAATGTGCCAAATGGCCTACGACCAAAACAAGGTAATGCCTTACCAGATAGGCTTTAAACAAGCTTCGTTGTTCTTAATAGGACAGTTACAACTCCTTCCTGCCGTCGCACCTGGAAGAATCCCGGAGGTGATGAACTATATCCTAGATATGGCTGAGAGTTTTACGTTGCCAGAAAGGCGAGATAGGAGCTATCCAAGAGCGGTAAAAAGAAGGCCCAGTCGCTATGCGACTAGGCCTTCTAAAAGGTGTTAGCTTCTTAACTTACAAGCATTAAGCTTTTGCTCTGTTTTTTTATTTTTAGCGGATCGTACTGTCCACATGTCCCAAGTCGCGATCTGGCGCGATAATATCTCGCACTTTCTGCTTAAGAACTTTCGCTTCTGGAAAGCCGCCATCACGCTTACGCTCCCAAATTTGAACTTCGTTACAATAGATCTCAAATCGCCCACCGGTGTCTGGGTGTAGACGGATCGTTTCCACTTCTTCGCTAAAAGTGTGCAGCAGTTCTTGGGTCATCCAAGTGGCGCGCAGCATCCAGTTACACTGACGGCAATAGTAAATGTCGATGGTCGGTTTTTGCATATTCATCCCTGTTATCATGATTAAAAAAGGAGGCTTGCGCCTCCTTTGAATACTTCATATCTGAACTAAGTTAGTTTGAAAATAGGATTGAAGAACCTTGGTTTAAACTGGTCAGCAGCAGTGTGTTCTCGTTTACAATATCGATACGGCGACTTTGCTGCGCTTCCATTTTCAGAAATTGCTTAATCATCGCAAGTTGCTCATGAGTAAACTCATCAGATTGTGCGGTTGCTGTGTCTTTAAACTCGCGTGGCGAAATCAGAAGATAGTTATCACTGATTGTCCACGTGCCCATTTCAGAAATTTTAATCAGCGTGTGAGTCTCTGGATCGTCACCAAAAAGACGCATCGAAGACTCACGAATATACTCACCGCCTGGTAAGTACTTCACGTTTGCTGACATTTCTAGACGGCTCAATGGACCGATATCCGTATCTGGATAATGCCTTGCGGCAATAATGCCAACCATGTTCGATTGCCATTCGTTGGAGGTCAGCACTTGCTCCAGCTTGAGATCGCTTCCCCAATATAGCCAGGCACTCAACGCAGTTGAGATTGCCAGTAAGATAGCGGCGTATTTCATTTTCATCGGTTACGACTCCTTACTGGCACACTTTAGACAAATCAGACTGTTCAGTGAAGATACGCATTGTGCTGTTCTCACTTGAATGATCGACAGTGTGAATGAAGTTGAGAGCGATTTGATCGGTTTGATCGCCAGTGACAATCACTTGTGCCGGTAGCATGTCACCAGTGTGTGTTTCCACGTATTTCGCTACGCATTGCTCAATTTTTGGCAACCAGCTTGTCACGTCAGGGTGACTTTCTGGCGTCACAATTTGAACTTCATTGACTACGCTCAGTGGTTTAAAGGTCGATTGTGCAGGGTTGGTGACCATTAAGACTACTATCGGTAACAAGATAGCTACCGCAATCATCGCCCAAACACTGGGTGGTGTTTTTGGTTTTTGTGCGATAGCAACAGTGGCTGCTGTTGGTGCAGTTGCAATAGTTACTGCTTCCAGTTTATCTGCTGGAAGTTCGGCAACCGGTGCTTCATCTAGTGTGTCAGAGGACGCTTTGGGTGCAGAGCGTTCAACGGCTGAGATCAACTGGTAGCCACGTTTCGGCACCGTTTTGACAAACTGCGGAGATTTTGTTGGATCTTTTAGCATTTTACGCAGCGTAGAGATAGCTTGCGTAAGGCTAGAGTCGTCAACCTCGAAGCCTTGTTCACGCCAAACGAAATCATGCAGTTCGTTTCGAGTGATTACTTCATTCGGTCTTTCAGCAAGTAGAAGTAGGATGCGACTTTCATTACTACCAAGACGAACGACTTCATCGTTATTGGTTTGGTCGACCAACGAATTGCTGTTTGGGTCAAAAATGTACCTCTGGCCGAGTATAAACTTAGTGCCTATGTTACTCATTGCATTCTTCTTTTTAATGCCGCAACGCGACGAAACAGATATTCAGGCGCTGCATGTCTTCAGAGCCAATTATAGAATTTTAGGATTTTTTTATAGTCAGGTGCAGTAGGATAATAAAAACAAATCAAAAAAACAGTATTTTTATTTATCTTTACCTTGAATTTACAATCTTCATCCTCATCTCTTTAATCAACTAATCGTAGCGATATCGAGTATGACTTTAGCGAAACTCGGTATGAAATGTGTAAATGGAGATAGCATGAGCACCGTTGAGACTAAGAACAAAGAGACCCGTGGCTTTCAGTCTGAGGTAAAGCAACTTCTTCACCTTATGATCCACTCTCTGTATTCAAACAAAGAAATTTTTCTAAGAGAGCTGATTTCAAACGCATCAGACGCCGCCGACAAGCTGCGTTTTCAAGCCCTATCTAATACAGAGCTATATCAAGGCGATGCTGACCTGGGCGTTAAGTTATCGTTTGATGAAAAGAACAATACTTTGACCGTTTCGGACAACGGTATTGGTATGACTCGTGACGATGTGATTGAGCATCTTGGAACGATCGCTAAATCTGGAACCAAAGAGTTTTTTGCCAAACTGTCTGAAGAGCAGAGTAAGGACTCACAGCTTATTGGCCAGTTTGGTGTTGGTTTCTACTCTGCCTTTATTGTGGCTGATGCAGTGACCGTGCGCACTCGTGCTGCAGGCACGTCAGCGGATCAAGCTGTGCAATGGCACTCTGCTGGTGAAGGTGATTACACCATCGAAGACATCACCAAAGAGACTCGCGGTACGGACATCGTGCTTCACATGCGTGAAGAAGGTAAAGAGTTCCTATCAGAATGGCGCCTGCGTGATGTTATCAGTAAGTACTCTGATCATATCGGTATTCCAGTGTCTATCTGGACCCTTGAGCGTGACGAAGAAGGTAAAGAGACCGACCAAGGTAAGTGGGAGCAAATCAATAAAGCTCAAGCGCTTTGGACTCGTAATAAATCTGATATCAAAGACGAAGAATATCAAGAGTTCTACAAACACGTTTCTCACGATTTCGCGGATCCACTGGTGTGGAGCCACAACCGTGTTGAAGGCAAAAACGACTACACCAGCCTGCTTTACATCCCAGCAAAAGCACCATGGGATATGATGAACCGTGACCACAAGAGCGGTCTAAAGCTTTACGTGCAACGCGTGTTTATTATGGATGACGCTGAGCAGTTTATGCCGTCTTACCTGCGTTTTGTGCGCGGTTTGATAGATTCAAATGATCTCCCACTAAACGTTTCTCGCGAAATCCTTCAAGACAACAAAGTGACTCAATCGCTGCGTGGTGCCTGTACTAAGCGCGTGCTCACTATGCTTGAGCGCATGGCGAAGAATGACGAAGAGAAATATCAGTCTTTCTGGAAAGAGTTTGGCCTAGTGCTAAAAGAAGGTCCTGCCGAAGACATGGCGAACAAAGAGAAAATCGCTGGTCTAATGCGCTTTGCTTCGACGGAAGTGGATTCAGCTGAGCAGACGATTTCTCTAGCGTCTTATGTTGAGCGCATGAAAGAAGGCCAAGATAAGATCTATTATCTAACAGCAGACAGCTACGCAGCCGCGAAGAATAGCCCTCACCTTGAGCAGTTTAAAGCGAAAGGCATTGAAGTTGTCTTGATGTATGACCGTATCGACGAATGGCTAATGAACTACCTCACTGAGTTTGATGGTAAGCAGTTCCAGTCAATCACTAAAGCGGGTCTTGATCTGAGCAAGTTCGAAGGCGAAGAAGAGAAAGAGAAGCAAAAAGAGACGGAAGAAGAGTTCAAGTCAGTGGTTGAGCGCACGCAAACTTACCTAGGTGAGCGCGTTAAAGAAGTTCGCACCACGTTCAAGCTAGCAAGCACACCAGCGGTAGTCGTCACTGATGATTTCGAAATGGGTACACAAATGGCGAAGCTGCTAGAAGCGGCGGGTCAAGAAGTACCAGAGGTGAAGTACATCTTTGAGATTAACCCTGAGCATGAGCTGGTTAAGCGCATGGCAGATGAAGCCGATGAAGAAGCATTCGGCCGTTGGGTTGAAGTGCTACTTGGTCAAGCGATGCTCGCAGAGCGTGGCTCAATGACCGACCCTTCGCAATTCTTGGGTGCGATCAACAAGCTTTTGGCTAAAGTCTAATTCCCTTGCAGAGTTTGACACCCTAGTCTAATTCAAGAGCTCGAGGATTCGAGCTCTTGTTTTCCCAGGGCTAAACGCACACTTTTAGGTAACTTTAGAGTGCAAAGCAGGATCTTTAGACACTTTTGGCGTCAAGCAAGCGATTTCTATGATAGAATGCGCGCCAAGTAAAAGATTCAACTATTTTTGAATAAACCGTTTATACCGAAACGTATCGCAGCAAACATGCCCATTGGGCATCAAAGCAGTAGGCTTCGGTATAAATCTTTTTTTATATAAGAGGACAAGTCATGCGCATCATTCTTTTAGGTGCTCCAGGTGCAGGTAAAGGCACACAAGCTCAATTCATCATGGAAAAATATGGTATCCCACAAATTTCTACTGGTGACATGCTACGTGCAGCAATCAAAGCAGGCACTGAGCTTGGTAAGAAAGCGAAAGCAGTTATCGATGCAGGTCAACTTGTATCTGACGACATCATTCTTGGTCTAATCAAAGAGCGTATCGCTCAAGACGATTGCGAGAAAGGTTTCCTACTTGACGGCTTCCCACGCACGATCCCTCAGGCTGATGGCCTAAAAGAGATGGGCGTAGATGTAGACTACGTGATCGAATTTGACGTTGCTGACGACGTAATCGTAGAGCGTATGGCTGGCCGTCGTGCTCACCTAGCTTCTGGTCGTACTTACCACGTTGTTTACAACCCACCTAAAGTGGAAGGTAAAGATGACGTAACAGGTGAAGACCTAGTGGTACGTGATGACGACAAAGAAGAAACCGTTCGTGCTCGTCTAGGTGTATACCACGATCAAACTGCACCACTAATCTCTTACTACGGTAAAGAAGCAGAAGCAGGCAGCACTAAGTACCTAAAATTTGACGGTACTAAGCAAGTGGCTGACGTTAGCGCAGACATCGAAAAAGCACTGTCTTAATCGACATTTGTGAATTCGCTAAAAAAACGACCTTTCGAGGTCGTTTTTTTTGATCCAAGAAAAGCGCACATAGGTATATAATTCGCTTAGAAATACTATTAAAAACAAAGGAAGTCTATGAGCGATTCGTCAAAAATGGGTGTGTTGTTGGTTAACCTTGGCACGCCAGATGAACCGACAGCAAAAGGGGTGAGACGCTTTTTAGAGCAGTTTCTGCACGATCATCGCGTCGTAGATATGACCCGCTGGATTTGGTGTCCGGTGCTGCACGGTATCATTCTTCCTATTCGCTCTCCTAAGGTCGCTAAAGCTTATCAATCGGTATGGATGGACGAGGGCTCACCGCTGATGGTGTACTCTAAGCGTCAGGCCGATAAGCTGGCTCAATCAATCAACCTCCCTGTTGAACTTGGCATGAGTTACGGCAATCCATCGCTGCAAAGCGGGATCACTAAACTGCTCGACCAAGGTGTAGAAAAGATAGTGGTACTGCCGCTTTATCCGCAGTACTCGGGCACCACAACAGCAGCCGCGTTTGATGGTATCGCGAAGGTGTGTAAGTCGATTTCAACCTTACCGGCCTTTTCTATGATTCGTGACTATCACGATCATCCAATGTACATCAAAGCGCTCGCTGACAAGGTCAGAGTTCACTGGGAGCAAAATGGCCGTGCTGATTACCTGTTATGTTCCTACCACGGCATACCAAAGCGCTATGCAGACAACGGGGATGTGTACCCACTGCATTGTCAGGCAACCACTGACCTGCTGCGCCAAGAGCTCGGTTTGGATGAATCGCAGATGGGAATGAGCTATCAATCGATATTCGGTCGTGAAGAGTGGCTGCAGCCATACACTGACAAAACCCTAGAGAAGATGCCAGGCGAGGGTATCAAAACCATCGATGTTATGACGCCAGCATTCTCGGTCGACTGTTTGGAAACTCTGGAAGAAATCGCTATAGAGGCCAAAGAGACCTTTATTGAAGCTGGAGGTGAGCGCTTTAGTTACATCGAGTGTCTTAACGACTCAGATGCCCATGTCGCCATGATGGCAGAGTTGGTGAACAACGCTTAGCGCGTCAAATTAAACGAGTTTAAACAAATAAGGCCAGTCATGTTGACTGGCCTTTGTCATTTCTATTCGATCCAACGAATAAACAATTAAGCGATTTGAGCTTGCTGCTCTTCTACTTGTTCTGCATTGCTCACTGAGCTTTGCTCTGCGCCGTGCATCCATTTTACTAAGGTGTTAGCAAACAACAGTAGGATAACGCCACAGATAACAGCTGTGATAGCGATACCACTAAAGATTGCCATAGCACCTAGCTCGCCTACGTGTGAGCCGACTACACCTGCGACGTAGTTCGCAATGGCGTTGAAACCAAACCATGCACCCATCATCAAAGATGCAAGGCGCAGTGGCGCAAGCTTAGTCACCAGTGATAGACCAATTGGAGATAGACACAGTTCACCTAGTGTGTGGAAGAAGAATGCGCCGACTAACCATAGCATTGAGGTTTTAACGCTGGTGTCGCCACCTTGCTCAAGTACGGCGCCAACCATGCAAAGGAAGCCTACTGCAAGGAAAAACAGTGCAAGTGCAAATTTAACCGGAGAGTTTGGTTCACGCTTGCCCAGTTTCACCCAGATAGCGGCAAGTACTGGTGCAAGAGTGATGATGAAAAATGGGTTTAGAGACTGGAACCAGGCTGCTGGTACTTCAAAGTCGCCAATCATGCGATCGGTGTACTGCTGGGTGTAGATGTTCATCAAACCACCCGCTTGCTCGAAGCCCGCCCAGAAAACGATAACGAACAGACCCATAATTAGGATAACCTTCAAGCGATCCATCTCTTCTCGAGTGAGTGGTGCTTTAGTTTTTGATGGGTTCAGTTCACGAGCACGTGCAGCTGCAGGTACGTTACCAATGTCGCCTAGCCATGAGTTTGCCATGGTCATTTGCATTATTAGGCTGATTACCATGCCGACACCTGCCACGATAAAACCTGCTGACCAACCGAACGAGTTGGTTGCTGAGCCAACAACGATACCCGCTAATAGTGCACCGAGGTTGATACCCATGTAGAAGATAGTGAATGCGCCATCACGACGGTTGTCGCCTTCAGCGTAAAGGTCACCTACCATGGTCGAAATGTTTGGCTTAAACATACCGTTACCAGCAATAAGCAGTGCTAGACCACCGTAGAACATCTCGGCACTTGGTGCACCAGATGCCGCAGCAGCTAACACAAACTGGCCTGCAGCCATTAGTACGCCACCGATGATGATGGACTTACGTTGACCTAGGTAGTTGTCGGCAATGTAACCACCGATAAGCGGAGTGATGTAAACAAGTCCAGTATAGATACCATAGAGATCTAGAGCATCTTTAGTAGACCAGCCCATACCACCATTGATTGTGGTGTCTGTTAGGAACAAAACTAATATTGCGCGCATAGCATAATATGAGAAACGTTCCCAAAGTTCGGTACCGAACAGTAGGAATAGGCCGCGAGGGTGGCCGAAGATGTTGCGTTGTGCTGTCATAAGTTTTACTAATTTTTATCATCAAAGAATTTAATGTGCCAAATGGTATACATGACAATATTAATGTCCGCAAGGGGCGTATTTTGTGGAGTTTGTGGAATAAATGTTTAACACAATGAAATGTAAGAAAATTTTTCAGCAATGGTACGTAATCTTCGTGCTGCAATCTAACTTTTCATTTTTACCGTTCACCATCTATTCGGATTTTTCATCGGTTTGATCGCAGACAAGAGAGGGTTATACGGGCACAGTGTTGGGTTTAGTGGTACGATGCAGACAAACAAAAACATCGAATAATCAAATTAAATAGTTAAATCGAACAGTTAAAATGAAACGTTGGTATTTGCTTTATTGTAAGCGCGGTGAACAAGGCCGAGCGAAAATGCACCTCGAGAATCAAGGCTTATCCTGCTACTACCCTGAAGTAGAAGTAGAAAAGATCCTCAGAGGAAAAAGACAGAAGGTGAAAGAGCCGCTCTTTCCTTCTTATGTGTTTGTAGAATTTGATTACGAACAAGGTCCATCTTTCACCACAGTGCGCTCTACGCGCGGTGTGGTCGATTTCATCCGTTTTGGCTCTCATCCCAAAGAGGTCGACTCTGCACTTATTGACGAGTTGCAGCTGTTAGCGGAGCTTCCGGATGAACCGGAAACAGACAGCTTACCAAAGCACGGTGAGACAGTTCGCGTAACGGGTGGTCAGTTCGCGGGTATCGAAGCGATTTTCCAAGAAGCTGACGGAGAAGCGCGTTCGATCATGTTAGTGAATATGATAAGTCGCCCGGTTGCCGTGAGCATCGAGAACAAAGATCTGGATATCTAGCGCGCTCAATAACTTAGTGTTTGGGCGTTAGTTGATATAAAAAACCTCAGTACCAAAAGATGGACTGAGGTTTTCTGTTTTGGGGTATTAACCCTTCAGCAACCGAGAATTAGTTGTTGCTGTGAAGCTCGCTGTTCAGTTCAACGGCTGTTTTGTTCGTCAGGCATTCAATCTGACCGGTTACTGAGTTGCGACGGAACAGAAGATCCGGCTTGCCAGCGAGGTCGCGAGCTTTAACAATTTCAACTTCTGCGCCAGACGCGTCCAGCATACGTACTTTAGAACCTGCCGTTACATAAAGACCAGACTCAACAGTACAACGATCGCCTAGTGGGAAACCAAGACCCGCGTTTGCACCTAGTAGTGAGTTTTCGCCGATAGAGACAACAACCGTGCCGCCACCAGATAGCGTACCCATGATAGACGCGCCGCCGCCGATGTCTGAGCCATTACCAACTACAACACCTGCAGAGATACGACCTTCAACCATGCTCACGCCAGTTGTACCCGCGTTGAAGTTGATGAAACCTTCATGCATAACCGTTGTGCCTTCGCCAACGTGAGCACCAAGACGTACGCGAGACGTATCTGCGATACGAACGCCAGTTGGAACCACGTAATCAACCATTTTAGGGAACTTGTCTACGCAATCGACAGTGAGTGTTTCGCCTGCTAGACGTGCTTCGATTTGACGCTCAGCCAGCTCTGGAAGGTCGATTGCACCTTGGTTAGTCCAAGCGATGTTGTGAAGTAGACCGAAGATGCCATCAAGTACTGTACCGTGAGGCTGTACTAGGCGGTTTGAGATAAGTTGCAGTTTTAGGAAGCCTTCTGCAACAGATTGAGGCTTCTCGTCTGTCGCCAGTACAACCAGTACTAGCGGCTGTGAAGAGCTTGCTGCTTTTTCGGCAAATGCGGCGTTTTTTGCATCATCATTGCTAGAGAATGCGGTTGCTAGAGCCGCGCTTTGCGCCGCAGAAATTTCGATAGCTTGGTTGCCTTCCGCATAACCAGATACCTCTGCCACTGCTGCGATAAGCGCATCAGATGGGTTTAGGCGTGGGTGAGGAAAGAATGCTTCGATGATTTTACCGTCGCGGTTTTTGGTTGCAGTACCAAAAGCGATTGAGAATGCTGCCATGACTCTATGTCTCCATGTATAGATTTGTCTCAAAGCCGCAGCGATTGGCGGCGACCTTGACTGATTTGTTAGCAATCATCTTAAAGAGACGTGATGGCAGATGAAAGGGCAAAAACGACAAAAGTCTGTAAAACGATACCCTTTGTCTTTTCAGCGATGTTTTTTCCTAATAAGAAATTTTAGCGGCTTGCATTCGCTTATTCGCTCGCAAATACTTACTCAGGCGCAAAAAGCAAAATAGCCAGTAAAACTCTGCGTTCTACTGGCTATTTGATTTACTTTTGCAATTTTAGCAAGTTAACGCATTAGGCTGCGTCTTCTGCATCTTGCTCTTCAACAGGCTTAACCACTTTTGGCTTTTTTGGCGTTGGCTTGCGCTTCGCACCAAGAGCGTAAAGCACTTCTTCTTTACGCTGTGCAAGATATAGCGATAGCTCTTCTTGCTTCTCTTCATCTTCGATAAGCTTGCTTTCACTTAGCAGAGAAAACAGCTCATCCGCCATATCCAACATTTTGTCATAAGCGTCAGCTTCTGCTTTAGAGGTAAAAGTCATCTTTTCTTCTCCGTTGCGTTCCACCACGTACTTGACGATTACAGCCATGGTTAATCCTCTAGTTAAATTTAAGATTCTAATACTGTCTGTTTATACAGAGGGTCAAAGTTAATGTCCAGTCGAGGGCGCAAAAGTGAGAGCTGTTTGCCTAATTCCTACTCGTATTGCGGCGCGTTTTTTTGGCTATAGTCGTCGCACGCCATTGCTGGCAAAACAAGATAAAGCGTTCCAGTAGGGGGCTTTGGTACTTCTCCTTATGAACCAGCAGCCAAAAGCGGCGTTTCATGTCGAGCGAAACTGATATAGGCACTAAGCGACCATCATCAATGGCGCTTTGTGTCGCTAAAGTCGAGAGGCAGGCCAAGCCAAGATTGGCGGATACGCTGTTAATAATGGCTTCGGTGGTATTGAGCTCAAAGGCTTCATGCCAAATCTCAATTCTGGGGGCAACGGTTCTTAGGAAAAACTCCCTTGTGCCAGAACCTGGTTCTCGTAGAATCCAGTCGCTATTTTCCAAGTCCTCTAGGGTGACACACGATTTTTTAGCAAGAGGATGCTTGGGAGACACCACTATGCACATTTCATCTTCACTAAAAGGGTAGCTATCAAGTTCAGGGTGCAAGGTTTTACCCTCTACTAGGCCGATATCGAGTTGATAGTCGATGAGCTTTTGACAGATCAAAGCGGTGTTGGATATAAACAGTTGCTGGGACTTATGCTGATGCTCGTCGCGAAAATCACTGAGCAGAAATGGTGCGACTTGGTTGCCTACCGTATCACTGGCACCGATACGCAGTACGCCGCGATAACTCTGCTCATCACCAAACAGCGATTCAATATCTCGGCTTCGGCTGAGCAGTTCATCGGCAAGGGGCAGCAGTTTTTGTCCCTCTTGATTGATGACCAAGCGGTTGTTGACCCGATCAAACAGGGCGTGACCTATCTGTTTTTCTAGCTCACTCAGCGACATGCTGACCGCCGCTTTAGAGAGAAAAAGCGTGTCCGAAGCTGCAGTAAGCGTTTGGTGCTGAGTCACCGCAACAAAGACCTTGAGCTGTTTTAACGAGATATGTGGTTTCATGTTCAGTTTAACTTAACGAGTAGATTGAATAATTGAATATATATAAACATAAGCAAGGTTTACAATCACCGCAACTGAAGAATTGAGGTGATTGTGATGATTGCGAGAGTGACAAAAGCACATAACAGAGTAAAAGCGGCGCCAACCCCAATGGCTGGATTGGCTCTAGGTATCGCCAGCCTTGGCTGGAGCTGGGAAAATGCGCTTCCGCTTGATCATGTTGCCCAGTGGACAGGTGCTGCTATTGCCAGTGTGCTACTCATTATCCTTGCCTACAAATACTTGTTCCATAATCACGTATTGCGTCAGGAACTTGCACACCCTGTGGTAGGCAGTGTTGCCCCAACGTTTGCGATGGCAACCATGGTTGTGTCTCACTCAGTCGGTCAATTTGCACCTAATGTTGGTGACGCACTATGGCTTGGCGCTGTGGCGCTGCACATCGTGTTCTTGGCAAGCTTTACTTACCACCGCATGCGCGACTTCGAGTTGCACCACATGGTACCAAGTTGGTTTGTACCACCAGTCGGCATTATCGTTGCGGATGTGGCTTTCTCGGGTAACCCAGATTTAGCATGGATTGCCAACAGTGCTCTAGTATTTGGCCTTGTTGCTTACGCGGTCATGCTGCCAACCATGATTTACCGTTTGGTGTTTACTCATGAGATCCCAGATGCAGCAAAACCAACCATGGCAATTATGGCAGCGCCAGCGAGCTTATCGCTTGCCGGTTACCTAACGGTTGCGTCAGAGCCATCTGCTATCATTATTGCGCTGCTATTCGGTATTGGTGTGTTGATGACACTGTTCATCTACCTTGCGTTTATCAAATTGATGCGCTTGCCATTCAGCCCGGGCTACGCTGCTTTTACCTTCCCAATGGTGATCAGCGCAACGGCGCAATACAAACTCGCGGCTTGGATGAGCGCACAACACGCCCCAGTTGAGATGGTGAAACAGATCACCGCGCTTGCCAATATTGAGCTTGTTGTGGCGACGATTGTTGTTAGCTACGTTGCGATTCGTTACCTCGTTGCTTATTTACCCAAACAAGCAAATATCACGGCGTAAAAGGTCTTAGATACACAGGGACTGTGTTAACCTTGAGGGAGGAAAATTAGCGAAAGGCGCGCCGTCACGTGTTCACCGTTTACCACTCAAATCAGATAGATGTGCTTAAATCCTTGTTGGTTCAGCTCATCAAACTCGACCCTATTGAAAACCCGTTTGAGAAAGAACAAATTCTCGTCCAAAGCCCAGGCATGTCTCAATGGCTGAAAATGGCGTTGGCACAAGAGTTTGGTATTGCGGCCAACATTGACTTCCCACTTCCAGCCACCTTTATATGGGATCGCTTTGTTCAAGTGTTAGATGATGTGCCTGCGCGCAGTGCATTCAACAAAGAAGCGATGACGTGGAAGATCATGCACCTTTTGCCTGAGCACTTAAACGACCCGGACTTTGCGCCGCTCGCCCAATATTTAACCGATGACCAAGATGCATCGAAACGCTATCAACTGGCAGAAAAAATCGCCGATATCTACGATGGATACTTGGTATATCGTCCCGAATGGATAGCCGCGTGGGAAGCCGGTTTACCGGTTTTTGAGCTTGAAGACGAGCAGCCGTGGCAGCCAAAACTTTGGCAAGCACTGTACGATCATACTGTGGCGCTTGGTCAGTCTCCGTATCACCGTGCCAACTTATATGAGCACTTCATTGACGTACTTACCAACAATCAAGATATCAAAGCTCAAGGGCTCAATCAGCTTCCCAAGCGTCTATTCGTGTTTGGTATCTCTTCACTGCCGCCTCGTTATCTCGATGCGTTAAAAGCCCTAGGTGAGCATATTGATGTTCATCTGATGTTTACCAATCCGTGCCGATTCTATTGGGGTGAGGTGCGCGATCGTAAATACTTAGCAAAGCTTGCCGCGGCCAAGCGCAAGCAGCTTAATGATATCGATGCCTTTGCCGACAGCCAGCAGTGGCAAGAAGGCGAGTGGGAGATGGCGCCGCAGCTCAAAGGCGATGTGGAAGCGAACGTAGACGACGAGCTGCATCTCTCTGAAGTGGGCAACAGCTTGCTTGCGTCGATGGGTAAACTCGGCAGGGATAACTTGTATCTATTGTCACAACTTGAATCTAACGAGATTGAAGCCTTTGTTGATGTCGATAGAGCCACCCTGCTTGGCAACCTTCAGGCAGATATTCTTAATCTGGAAGAGCATCAAGATGATGCCTTACTGCTCTCATCAAGCCACAAGCCAGCGATTGCCGCTGAAGATACCTCGCTATCGGTGCATGTTTGTCATAGCCCAATGCGCGAGGTGGAAGTGCTGCACGATAATTTGCTGGCGATGTTCGACCGCAATCCGGAATTGAAGCCGCGTGACATCATCGTCATGGTGGCTGATATCAATGCCTACAGCCCGGCGATTCAAGCGGTGTTCGGCAATGCCTCTGGTGAGCGTTACATTCCGTTCTCTATTTCTGATCGCACGGCCGATAAAGAAAGCCCGCTACTCAACGCCTTTAACCAGCTTTTGCAACTGCCTGACTTACGCTGCACCAGCAGTGAAGTGCTTGAGCTGTTGGAAGTGCCAGCAATCATGGCGCGATTTGATATCAGTGAACAAGAGTTTTCGCTGCTGCGTGCTTGGGTGGAAGAGGCGCAGATCCGCTGGGGCATTGATAACCAAACGGCAAGCGAATTTGATTTGCCTGAATTTGGTCAAAACTCTTGGATGTTTGGTATTTCTCGTATGTTGGCGGGTTATGCGGTGAGTGAGCACGCAGGCCTACTAATGGTCGGCGACGAGAGCATTTCTCCTTACGAGCAAACTCAAGGCATGCAAGCAGAGACTGCCGGTAAACTGGCGCAGTTTATCGATAAGCTGGCGCATTATCGCAAGGTGTTAAATCACACCATGGGTATCGAGCAGTGGCAGCGCGGCATCAATCAATTGGTTGATGACTTTTTTGCCGTGGATATTGAAGGTGAGGTCGTTGTTAAGTCGATTCGCGATACTTTGTCGGCACTTGGCGATCAGTTATTGGATGCGCGATACGACGAGGCACTGGCACCGCGCATCGTGCGTCAGTACTTCATTGATAAGCTTTCTGGCTCACGCGTTAGTCAGCGCTTTTTGGCAGGACAAGTCAATTTTTGTACCCTAATGCCAATGCGCTCTATCCCGTTCAATACCGTGTGCCTGCTTGGTATGAACGACGGTGTATACCCGCGGAGTGTGCCGCCTGAGAGCTTTGACCTCATGGTAGGACGAACCAAGCCAGGCGATCGCTCAAGACGCGACGATGACCGTTATCTATTCCTAGAAGCGCTGCTTTCAGCGCAGCAAAGCCTCTACATCAGTTACGTTGGGCGTTCCATTCAAGACAATACTGAGCGCGTGCCATCGGTGTTGGTTTCAGAGCTTTTAGAATACTGTGAGCAAAACTACTGTTTGCAAGGTGATGAAGCGTTAGACGTTGATAGCTCTGGCGCCAAGCTCACTCAATCACTGCTGCGTGAATACCCTATGGTGCCATTCAGCGCTGCTCACTTTGATGCTACGAGTGCACTACAAAGTTACGCCGCTGAGTGGTTGCCATCGGCGCAGCAAACAACGCTTGAGGCGACGCAAAGCTTATCGCTGCCGTTTAATTTAGAGCCCATTGCCCGAGCGCAAGGTGAAAAGGTCGAATTGGAGTTGACCGAGTTACAGCGCTTCTGGCGCTTGCCGGTGCAGTATCTGTTTAATCGACGTCTGCAAGTTAACTTTGAGGAAAGCCTTCTCGGACTAGAAGATGAAGAGCCATTTGCGCTGAGTGGATTGGAAAGTTTTGGTCTTCGTAAATCTTTATTAGATGCCATGATAGAGGCCAAAGGTCACATTGAAGGCGATAAACTGAACGCATTTAAAGCGGAACAAAAAGCCAAGGGCTATTTGCCCGTCAATGAGTTTGGCGAGCTGGAGTTTGCCGCAAACGTGTCGCAAACCCAAGAGTTGGCGCAGGCTACTGCGCCGTTAGTGAGCCAAGAAGCTGAAGATGTCGAAGTCGACTTGACCTTAGACATTGATGATTGTCATGTCGCGCTGCAAGGCTGGGTAACCGGGTGTTATCAAAGCGGTGTGGTGCGCTATCGAAGCGGTAGGCTGCGCGCTACCGACTATCTCGCCGCATGGATAGATCATCTGTTGGTGGCCGTGGCAGGCAGACAAAGTAAAACTCATATGCTGGCTTACGATAAAAAAGAAGGCGTAGTGCATCGCATTTATCCAGCGCTTAGTGCTGAGAGTGCCAAGGATTATTTAACCCAGCTAGTCAGCTTGTATCTGCAAGGTCTAGATAAGCCGCTTTGCTATTTCCCTGAAACGGCACTGGCGGGTATTGAGGCTAACTACAGCCGCGGCCAGTGGACACCGAGTGATGAAAAAATGCTCAGTAAAATGGCTGGCCGTTTCCAGGGGGGCTTCATGCAGATCGGTGAAGGAGACAACCCTTATATCTCTCGGGTTTGGAATGAATGGAGTGAAGCATTGGCTAGTGAAGCTAAAACACTCGCGCACTTAGTATTGGAAGCGCCGCGAACAATGAGTATCAGTGCAGAAGAGTACTACTCGGCAAGCTCAACGGGCTGAAGCCTTTATCCTTGAGAGCCTTTCTAATCGAAAGAAAGGCCTTTGAAAGGGAGTGGCCGCCAGTCTTAATTATAGTGTGTAGGGAGAGTGCTGGACGGCCGGGGAGGGTCAGAGGGACCCGTATTTCTGAGCGGAATAGTAGAGTGTGAGGGTGATTAATTCCGTGAATGGGATCGCAACTTACATAGTTATTAATTATATCCGATTGTTTTAAATTAGATTTTAAGCGTTAGATCACAGTAGAGTTCAGACATGAAGCCAAATGAGCACTCTTCAGACAACCCATTTTTGGATAGCGATTCGCCACAGTATTCAGAGAATGCGGCAGGCCAAGCGTTAGCTAGTGCATCGGTATCGAAACCGACTGCGCTGAACACCATGACCTTTCCATTGCATGGTGCCCGGCTGATTGAAGCATCCGCGGGTACGGGTAAAACCTTTACTATCGCAGGTCTCTATCTAAGATTGCTGCTCGGTCATGGCAAAGATGGCAGTGGTCATCGTCAACCGCTAACGGTTGACCAGATCTTGGTGGTGACCTTTACCGAAGCGGCGACGGCAGAGCTTCGCGACCGTATTCGCGCCCGTATCCATCAGGCACGTATTGCTTTTGCCCGAGGAGAAAGTGACGATCCGGTTATTCAGCCACTGCTTTTGGAAGTGAGTGATCATCGCTACGCCACAGAAACCTTGCTTCAGGCTGAGCGCCAAATGGATGAAGCGGCGGTATACACCATTCACGGCTTCTGTCAGCGCATGCTGACCCAAAATGCGTTCGAATCAGGCTCTCGTTTTAACAACGAGTTCGTGACGGATGAAAGCCGGTTAAAAGCGCAGGTCGCCGCAGATTTTTGGCGCAGTCAGTTTTATCCGCTAAACCTTGCGATGGCGTCTGAAATCCGCAAAATTTGGGCAACGCCAAGTGCGCTACTAAGTGATATCGGTCGATACCTGACAGGCCCTGCGATCACCTTGCAAGATATTGACTCAGCCACGGATAGCGATGGTCAAGGTGTCGACATTGCCGCTCTACATCAAGCCAATTTAGATACAATTAAAACCCTAAAAGCTAGCTGGTTGGCAGTCAGTGACGACGTGGTGACTTGCATCGCCCAGTCTGATGTGAATAAACGCAGTTACACCAAAAAATCCCTGCCGACTTGGGTGGCAAGCATTACTGAATGGGCTCAGCAAGAGACGCTAGATTACAGCTTACCAAGCGCACTTGAAAAGTTCTCCCAAGCGGTACTGATTGAAAAAACGCCCAAAGGCGAGCCGCCAACGATGGCAAATTTTGCCGAGATTGAAGCCTTTCTAGCCACGCCTCCTGAGCTGAAAACCCCGTTACTCGCAATGGCGATTAAAGCGTGTCGACAGCGATTAGCGTTAGCCAAACAGCAAAAGCAGTGGCTCTCTTTTGATGATCTGCTGACTCAGCTTAGCGCGGCTTTAGAGCTGGAATCCGGCGAGCGCTTAGCCGAAAAAATTCGCAGCCAATTTCCAGTGGCGATGATCGATGAATTCCAAGATACCGATCCACTTCAGTACCAAATATTCAGCTCAGTGTATTTGGATAATCCCGAGTGTGGCTGGTTTATGATTGGCGATCCTAAACAGGCGATTTACGGTTTTCGTGGCGCGGATATCTTCACCTATATCCAAGCCAGAAATCAGGTTGTGGATCACTACACCTTGGGCACCAACTGGCGATCCAGTGAACGTATGGTCAGCAGCGTCAATGCGCTGTTTGAACAGGCAGATTCGCCGTTCTTGTACGACAGCGACATACCCTTTTATCCGGTCAATGCCAGCCCTAAAGCTGGAAAACGTCAGTGGCTACAACATGGTGAGAGTCAACCTGCGCTGCAGTTTTGGCTCCAAGACGCCGATGCGCCTGTCGCTAAAGGTGACTATCAGCAGCATATGGCTGCTGCCACGGCTCAGCACATCAAAACGGTGCTGATGGAATCGCAAACCAAACAGGTAGTGCTTGCCGATGGTGATAGCGAACATCCGGTTGAAGCGGGTGATATTGCTGTGCTGGTTCGAACCGGAAGTGAAGGGCAACTGATCAAACAAGCGCTGGCTGAGCGCGGCATTGCCAGTGTTTATCTGTCGAATCGAGATAGTGTTTTCTCCAGCGCGGTAGCAGAAGATATGCTGCGCCTGCTACAAGCGATTTGGTATCAAGACGATGAACGACTACTAAAAAGTGCGCTCGCCTCAGAGTTGTTTGCGCTACCCGCTGACGTGCTTGATGGCCTGAACAACGATGAGAATTTGTGGGAGCAAGTGATTGCTGAGTTTCGCGATTACCGTCAGTTGTGGCAGTCGCGCGGTGTATTGCCCATGCTGCGCTCGGTGCTGTTTAAGCGAGAAATGTCGAATCGGCTATTGGCTACCGTAGGTGGAGAGCGTTTACTGACCGACTATTTGCATTTGGGTGAGCTATTGCAAGCCGCTAGGCAAGATGTGGAAAGTGACACCGCATTGCTACGTTGGTTTGCCCAGTCTATCGAAGATGCTAAGCAAGGGTTAGGTGCATCCGATGAGCACATTCAGCGTTTGGAGTCGGAGCGAAATCTAGTGCAAATCATCACGATTCATAAGTCGAAAGGCCTTGAATATGATTTGGTTTACTTGCCGTTTGTGGTCAGCTATCGCGAGGCGATGGAAGCGAAATACTATGATGCTACAAATCAGGAATCGGTGCTGGATCTTAGAAAGTCCAAAGCTGCACTGGCTCAGGCAGACAAAGAACGCCTAGCGGAAGACTTACGTCTTATCTATGTAGCGCTGACTCGATCTGTGTATGGCTGTTTTATCGGTATTGCGTCGCTTCGCAACGGCCGCTCTACTAAAGAGCCCACCGGCGTGCACCACAGTGCGCTAGGCTTCTTGGTGCAAAATGGCCAAGAGCTGGGCGTCAGCGAGCTAGAAACCATGCTGAACCAATTAGCTAAATCTTGCAGTGATATTGCCATCACTGCGCCACCAGAGCCCGATGGTGAGTCGTATCGTTTACCGTTAGCATCCACGCCTGAGCTCGGCGCGAAAATTCAGCGTCACACCATTGACCGTGATTGGCGTCTGACGAGCTATTCGGCCTTGGTAAAACAGAGTCACCATGGCAATAGTGATGAGGTGTTTATTGAAGAGTCGGGTTTAGATATCGACTCTTCAGACGAACAGCAGCTTGACCCGCTGTTGGAGCCGGAGAAAACCATCTTCCATTTTCCAAAAGGCGCTCGTCCAGGCACCTTCCTTCACACGGTATTTGAAGAAATCGAGTTTACCGAGCCCGCTGGCTCTGAGCATAACGCAAAGGTCATCGCCGAGCTGCTAGCCAAAGAGCAGTATGACGCAGAGTGGCTGCCAGTGATTGTTTTGCTGGTGGATCAGGTGATGAACACAGCGCTAGACGGTGAGAACCTATATCTTAGAGATAAAAGCCCCGTGCAGCGCTTGGTGGAGATGGAGTTTCTATTGCCGGTAGATGTGCTGGATGCCCCTTCGCTTAATCGAGTGATTCAGCGCCACGACAGCTTATCTGCCAAGGCTCATGAGTTGGGCTTTTATACGGTCAAAGGCATGTTGAAAGGCTTTATTGACTTGGTGTTCGAGCATCAAGGCAAGTACTACGTCCTCGACTGGAAATCGAATCATCTTGGTGAAGATAGCAGCAGTTACCAGCGAGCTCAGCTCGAACATGCCATGGTCGATCATCGCTATGACTTGCAATACCAACTTTATGCGTTGGCGCTGCATCGCTTCTTAAAAACGCGTATTCGCGATTACGACTATGAGCAGCATTTTGGCGGCGTCTACTATCTGTTCTTACGCGGCATTGAGCCGAACTCCGACGCGGGAATTTTCAACGCGCGTCCTACAAAGGCAATGATTGAAAACCTTGATGCGCTTATTTCCGGTGAACTATCGGCGAATGCCATCGATACTGATAACAGTGATACCGGCGACGGAGAGAATCAACAAATGGGGCTTGGATTTTAATGACTGCACAGCGCGCTTTTTCACATTGGATTGCCGATCTGGTTGATAAAAAATGTTTGCGACCGCTGGATCATCAGTTCGCCAAGTTTGTCGCATCTATTGAAACTGAGTTTCCCGATGAAGTGATGTGGCTGGCGGCACTCGCAAGTAGCCAGCTTGGTCAAGGCCACATTTGTGTCAACTTAGATAGTGACTTAGCTGAGCAGGATCTACCACCTTTACCAAGCCTGATTGGACTCTATGGCGCCGCTGCTGCGCCGTTGGAAGATAAGGTCAATCAGGTTAATTGGCAGCAGGTCATGGAAAGTGCGTCAACGATCAGTGTGTTGGCGCCTGGTGCATCCTTAGAAGGCACGGTCACACCTCTAGTCTGGCAGCAAAATCGGCTCTATTTGCAGCGCTATTTTTACTATGAGCAAACCATCGCAGAGCGCCTGTTGTCGATGGCGACGCCGATTGAGTTGCCGAACTCTCAACTTAAGCAAGCGGCGCAGATCCTTGATCAGCTGTTTGCCCGAGAGTATCACTATCTGTACTCGGCAATCGCTTTGATCCCTGCAGAACAAAACAACCAAGTTTCACGACAGCAATTGGTGTGTGATTTCCTAGACGTTGTTGATGATGGCTCGATCGATTGGGATCAGGTGGATCGCATTGTGACGTCAGCGAACTCCGCCAGTGAGCTTCAATTGTTGGATGTTGCAATTCCGCTCACTGCCTGCTTGAACTGGCAAAAGGTAGCGGCTGCGGTAGCGCTCACGCGTCGTTTTGCCGTCATTTCCGGAGGCCCTGGTACCGGTAAAACCACGACAGTCACCAAACTGCTCGCGGCAATGGTGCATCAGGCGAGCGCGCAAGGAGAAACGCCCACCATTAAGTTGGTTGCGCCAACGGGGAAAGCGGCGGCGCGTCTGACTGAATCGATTGGTAAAGCGGTGGATGTCTTGGCGCTGTCACCGGATCTTAAACAGCGCATTCCAACCGATTCGAGTACCCTGCATCGATTGCTTGGTGCCATTCCTGGCCGTGTTGAGTTTAGGCACGATAAAACCAATCCTTTGCATTTGGATGTGTTGGTGCTCGATGAAGCCTCTATGGTCGATTTGCCTATGATGCACCGATTACTCGATGCCCTGCCAAGCCACGCGCGGCTTATCTTATTAGGTGATAAAGATCAGCTCGCCTCAGTAGAAGCGGGTGCGGTGCTATCCGATATCTGTGACTTCTCGTCTCAAGGTTACAGCCAAAAACAAAACGAACGGGTGAAAGCACTCACTCAGTTTGATTGTCAGTTTGGGCGTACTGCCAAGCAGTTGGTATCGCCACTCGCTGATAGTCTTTGCGTTCTGCAAAAAAGCTACCGTTTTGACGCGCGCTCCGGCATTGGCCAACTGGCTAAACAGGTTAACGCTGCAAGTAGCCGAGGCTTCGAACAAGTTTGGATCAAAGGGTTTGAGGATATTGAATGGCTGCCACTCAGTGGTGATAGCTATCAAAAACTGATTGATTCTATGGTGCGGGCTTACAAGCCGTATTTGACCGAATCCAGAGCAGCGTCACCACAAGGTGAATCGTTGCAAAGCGCGGATGCTTTGGTGAATTGGCAGCACGGCGTGGCGCGTCAAGTCTTAGGCCTATTCGCACAAAACCGATTGCTGTGTGCAGTGCGAGAGGGCGATTTTGGCGTGACCGGACTCAACCAGAGAATAGAGTCGCGTCTTAAGCAGCGCGGTTTGATTTCGCGCGGTGAGGAGCTTTGGTATGTGGGCCGACCATTAATGGTGACGAAAAACGATCATGGGCTTGGGCTTTACAACGGTGATATTGGAATTTGTCTATGGGATCATAGTGCGCAAACACCAAGGCTGAAGGTCTTCTTTGAGCTCCCTGATGGCAGCATAAAGTCGGTATTGCCGAGTCGAATGCCAGAGCATGAAACGGCTTATGCCATGACGATTCATAAATCTCAAGGCAGTGAGTTTGCCCATACCTTTATGATATTGCCGGGCGAATTTAGCCCGCTGCTCACCAAAGAGCTGATTTACACCGGAATTACCCGCGCAAAAACTCGTTTCACCTTAGTGGCCGATGGCAAAGTCTTGGGTAAGGGGATACGTCATAAAACGCTGCGTCACAGTGGGCTGTCATTGCGTTTGGCGTAATAGAGGTTGGTTTAATAAATAGTTTTGGGAAAGATAATTGTGTGGCTAAATCGGAAAGTGGCTAAGGGAGAAGCTCTACCGTCCTTGGCAGTACCTATTCTGGTAATAATTTGGTCTGGGAATAATTAGGCCGCGTTAGGCTGGATTAAAGACCTCAGAGTAGGTGATTTGCTTGATCCGATACTGCTGCTGGTAAATCGCCATTAACGATTTGACTTTTTCGGATACAGGAAAAACACAGTGGACGTTGAGTCCCTCTAGGAAGTGGTTTTCCGCCATATCCCAGAAACTTTGAATCGAATTACAAATAACCGTTCGCATAGATGTCACTCTTGAATGTGGTGTTCACCTAGCATTCCTTGCACTGCCCGCCAGCACGTTGCTTTTTGGGAGTCCTGTCACATAAATAGCTGTGATTTGGGTGAATTTTAAACAGGAGTTGACCTTTTGTAAAACGATTTGTGCTAATTCATGACTGCAATCGATTTCATAAATTGAAAGTCGCCATGAATGTTTCTGTAAAAGCTACACCGAGACCGATAGGATCTTTGAGCGCCTTTGTAAATTATAGAGGTCTTGTTTCGCCATCGGCAGCGATTCTACTCCTACTTCGAGAAAACCTTGCTCTCTAAACCAGTGCAGGCTGTGTGTGGTGAGTACGAAAATATGCTCAATCCCCATCATTTTTGATTGCTGCTTCATATGATTCAGGAGCAGGACGCCGCGATTGCCATCGCGATAATCAGGATGGATCGCCACACAAGCCATTTCGGCCATCTTTTCTTGCTGGTAGGGATAAAGTGCTGCGCAGCCAATGACCAGACCATCTTTTTCGATCAAGGTGAACTGGTGGATCTCTTGCTCAAGCTGCTCTCTAGAGCGGCGAACCAGAATCCCTTTTTCTTCCAAAGGTCGAATCAGCTCAAAAATGCCGCCAATATCATCAATGTCAGCCTGTCTGACTTGCTCAGCACTGGCCATTACGATCTGTGTGCCGATACCATCAATAGAGAACAGCTCCTGAATCAGAGCGCCATCGATTTTATAACTAATTAAGTGGCAACGTGGAATCCCTGCACGGCAAGCAGATTGCGCACCGCGTAAGAAACGCAGAGTCCCGCTACTATGGCCTTCATCAGACAGCTCTTTGGCTTCAAGCTGTTCAATCAGTTGATTGACCTCAGAAGGGAACAGCTCAGCGATGGCATTGCCGGCTTCATCGAGCACCCCTTGCTCTGAACAAAAGCCAATTAACTTATCTGCATTTAATTTTATAGCAACTTGGGTCGCCACTTCTTCAGAGAGAAGATTGAAGGTCTCACCGGTTACCGAGCCCGCTACCGGACCGAGTAGAGCGATTGAACCTTGCTCAAGAACGCGATTGATACCCTGAATATCAATGCGGCGTACGCGACCACTGTGGCAGTAGTCTATGCCATCATCAATGCCGAGCGGTTGGGCAATGACAAAGTTGCCACTAATAACATTGAGCTGGTTGCCCGCCATGGGGGTGTTATTCAGGCTCATAGAGAGACGTGCAGTGATATCCAGTTGCAGACGCCCCGTTGCCTGCATCACGTAATCTAAGCACTTTTCTGTCGTGACGCGAATGCCCTTGTGATACGGACAGTGACAATCATTGTGTTCAAGAAGTTGGTTTATTTGCGGCCTTGCGCCATGCACCAGCACTAACTTGACGCCCAAACTGTGTAGCAACGCGATGTCACTCACAATATTGGTGAAGTTCTTGTCGGTGAATGCTTCTCCACCCAGCATGATGACCATGGTTTTGTTGCGGTGAGCATTAACATACGGAGTGGACTGCCGAAATCCTTTTACTAGGGCGGTACTGCGGATCTTCACAATGATTACTCGTGGTTTATTTATGTTGAAATAATGACTTTTTATTCAATAATGCGCAAGGGAAATTTAGCATGGAGCGATGGAGAGACTTGCCCCGTTATGAATCAAGTGACACACTGATCCAGAATAGCGAAGAAGGCGAACTATGAGTGAAGGCAAAGAGAGTGGTATTGTCAGTAACGTGGATGTCACGTTAACGCCTCGCAGTACGATTAGACCCAATAAATGGTTGGAACGAGCACTAATTTTGTTGGCATTAGTGGGCACAGCCTCTGTGGTTGGCCTATACAACGATTTATATGGCCGAGTTCAAGACCACATTAACCCCAAAGCCGAGGTGTTTGGGGTGTGGGTAGAGAAAGATGTAGCTCCTTATGCGAGAGCGTCGTTTGAGCTTGGTGACAACAAGGTGGTGATCAATAACCGAGTGGTCGCCACCTCTTTTGAACTGTCCGCGACAGAGCTTTGGTTTACCGTTGGGGTGACCGAGTATCGTTATCAATTTCTTAACCGCAACAAGACCGAGATTCGACAGCTTTCACCAACTCATTACAACCCAACGTTTGTTTTGTCAGGAAAACACAAAAAAGACCTGAGATAAGCGTCGGTTTTATTGCGCTTTTTTATAGAGTTTGCCATCCTGATTGCACGAACCATAAGGGATGACTAACTTGATCAAACGTATATTGCCTCTTGCTTCTGTTTTATTGGTGTTTGGCTGCGCGCAAAGCGATCGCGCTCAGCAGAAACACGATGGTGATTTCACTAGGCTACTCAATAAAACAGAGCAAATTGAATCCAACAAACCTCGCAACTTTCATACATTTGCTGCCCAAGCGAATGAGGTGGTCACTGCCTCGCCATCTATGGCGAAAACCTATCAACCATTATACGAACAGCTAGAAGTATGGGCTGTTCAAAGTGGTGATCCTAAACAGTTGGCAAATTACGGAGTTCAAGCGGCGCAACTTGGCGGTGGTGATAACAAAGGTAATGTACTTTTCACTGGCTATTTCTCACCTGTAATGGAGCTTCGTCACGAGCCGGATGAGAAGTTCCGCTATCCGGTGTACTCGATGCCAGATTGTCAGCAAGAATGTCCAACTCGCGCAGAAATTTATGGCGGTGCACTCAATGGCCAGGGACTTGAACTAGGTTATGCCGAAAACCTCATCGATCCATTTATTATGGAAGTGCAAGGCAGTGGCTTCGTTCACTTTGAAGATGACGACACCTTAGAGTATTTTGCCTACGCAGGAAAAAACAATAAAGCGTACGTGAGTATTGGCCGTGTGTTGATAGAACGCGGTGAAGTGCCAAAAGAGAAAATGTCACTCAAAGCGATCAAAGATTGGGTGATGGCACAAGATGAGAAAACGGTTCAGGCATTGTTAGAGGAAAACCCATCGTTTGTATTCTTCCAGCCTCAAAACGCAGCGCCAGTAAGAGGTACTGCAGGTATTCCACTATTACCGATGGCATCGGTTGCGGGCGATCGCTCTGCATTTCCAATGGGGACTCCGATACTGGCGGAAGTGCCACTGCTTAACGCCGATGGTACTTGGAGTGGTGCACATGAGTTAAGACTGCTAATCGTGCTCGATACTGGTGGCGCAGTGAAGGGTAACCACTTCGATCTCTATCATGGTATGGGCGAGTTTGCCGGCACTCAAGCTGGTCACTACAAGCATTTTGGCCGCGTGTGGAAATTGGGTTTAGAAAACTCGACAACGGCAGACCCTTGGTTGATGCCAGGAGAGAAGACCACTCCAGCAAACCTGCCTGAAGCGTCGGCTAAATCTTCTACCTCTTCGCAAGACAAGCCTGATACCGAAGCGGATAGCAAAAGCAAATAGGCCATTGCAATTAGCGGCTGCTTCGCCGACAGAGTTGACCTTTTTAGTAAGAGTGCGTATAAATCGCACTCTTCTTTTTTACTTGGACAATGCAAGGTAACCCATGCGCGAATTGAACCAACTTGCCTCTGACAGCTACAACCAACGTTTTGGTGGCACACGCCGACTTTATGGTCATAGTGAGGTCGACATTTTACGTGCAGCTCACGTGTGTGTGGTCGGCATTGGTGGTGTGGGATCGTGGGCAGTAGAAGCGCTAGCGAGAACCGGCGTGGGTGAATTAACACTCATAGATATGGATGACGTTTGCGTGACTAACATTAACCGTCAAATCCATGCGATGTCGGGTACCGTAGGTCAAAGTAAAATCGAAGTGATGGCAGAGCGCGTTAAGCTCATTAACCCTGAGTGCAAAGTGAATCTGGTGGATGACTTTATTACTCCAGACAATGTAGCCGAGTACATCAGCAAAAATTTTGATTACGTGCTGGATGCGATTGATAGCATCAAGCCGAAAGCTGCATTACTGGCCTATTGCCGCAGTAACAAAATTAAGGTCATCACGACCGGCGGTGCGGGCGGTCAGGTTGACCCAACGCAAATCATGGTGGCGGATTTGACCAAGACGATTCAAGATCCGCTAGCTAAAAAGCTTAAAGATACCTTGCGTCGTCATCATAACTTCACTAAGAACCCGGCTCGTAAGTTTGGTATCGATTGTGTGTTCTCGACCGAGCAGCTTAAATACCCTCAAGCGGACGGTAGCGTGTGTGGCGTGAAATCCACAGCAGAAGGTCCAAAACGTATGGATTGTGCCAGCGGTTTTGGCGCGGCAACGGTTGTGACTGCGACATTTGGTTTTGTCGCGGTATCGCGCATTGTTGAAAAAATTCTGCAAAAGTACGCAGCGAAGTAATAGGCAGTCGAGATGAGTAATAGCTATCCATTTGGCATTGAAATCCAAGCGCAGCAAATTGTCGATACGATGACTCAGTTGAAAGGCTGGGAAGATCGTTACCGCCAAGTCATTCAGTGGGGTAAGAAATTACCCATCATGGATGACGCTGATAAACAAGAGCAAGTGCTGGTGGCGGGCTGTGAAAGTTCAGTGTGGCTAGTGCTTGAACAGGTTGATGAGGCTTGGGTAATTAAAGCGGATTCTGATGCACGTATCGTTCGTGGTTTGATTGCGATTGTGTTGGCCGCCTTCAATGGCAAAACCTCACAGCAAATCGTTGAGTTCGATCTCGAAGGCTATTTCGAGCAGTTGAACCTCATCAACCACCTTAGCCCTTCACGCGGGAATGGCCTCAAGGCCATCGTGAATACAATTCGCGAACAGGCGCAGCGCACACTCTAACAGCGTTTAGCAGCCGCATCGAATGCAGTGATTATAAAAAGGCCATTGGCGGGCATTCCTACCAGTGGCCTTTTGCGTTTAAAGCATATCAACGGCTTTTTCTACCGCCGCAATAAAGCGGTCAACATCTTGCTCAGAGTTGTAGATTGCGAACGAGGCTCGCACGGTACCTTTCACGCCTAGCGCGTCCATAAGCGGATGAGCGCAGTGGTGTCCAGCCCGTACGGCTACATTTTGCTGGTCGAGTAGCGTGGCCAAATCTTGATGATGCACGCCATCCATGACAAAGGTGATGACGCTAGCACCAGGCTGATAGCCGATGATTTGAATATCATCGAGTTGGTTAAGGGCGTCGTAGGCGCGTTTTTGTAGCGCACAGATGTGCTTTTCAAGATCGGTATGGCTGTATTGACTTAGCCATTCAATAGAGCAGGCAAGCGCCAAAGCGCCGGCAACATTGGGTGTTCCAGCTTCAAACTTACCTGGCAACTCACTAAATGTTGTCCCCTCAAACGAGACCTTCTCGACCATTTTTCCGCCGCCATGCCAGGGTGGCATTGCTTCGAGCAGAGCGAGTTTTCCATACAGCACGCCAATACCTGCAGGTGCATAGAGTTTATGTCCCGAAAAGACGTAGAAATCGGCATCCAGCGCTTGAACGTCAGTCGGTTGATGTACCACGCCTTGCGCGCCATCGACTACTACGATGGCTTGGCTATTGGTGCGAGTAATGGCGATGATGTCGTTGAGTGGCAGCACGGTTCCAGTCACATTGGTGACTTGAGCCACGGCGACGATTTTAGTTTGGCTGCTTACCAATGTTCGGAATACATTGAGGTCAAACTGACAACCTTGACCCATTGGTACCTTGACCACTTTGGCTCCGGTTTGCTCGGCGACAATTTGCCACGGAACGATGTTAGCGTGGTGCTCCATTTCAGAGACCAAGATCTCGTCACCTGGCTGTAATTGATTACGAGCGTAAGTTTGAGCGATGAGGTTAAGCGCCTCGGTCGCTCCCCTTGTCCAGATGATCTCTTTCTCGCTGCTGGCGTTAATAAAACGCGCGACCGTTTCACGTGCCGCTTCAAAACGCGATGTCGCCAGTGCAGTCAGCGAGTGGGTACCACGATGGACGTTGGCGTTTTGATTGCGATAGTAGTTGGTAATGCAATCGATCACCGCTTGCGGCTTTTGTGTCGTCGCCGCGCTGTCTAGATAAACTGTCTCGCCATCAATCGCTGGGAACTGGTCACGAATTGCTTGCAAATCAGTCATCGTACTTTCCCATCTTGTGGTAGTGCAGAGTTGGGTTGGTAACCATTGGTTCAGCCACTTCCCATGCTTTTTCTTTACCGCAGAGTGCAATGATGATCTCGATGGCAAATTCAAGCGCAGTACCTGGTCCTTGGCTGGTGATTAGGTTGTGGTTGATATCCATGGTGACGCGCTTATCGCGCCAACGATTTTCAGAGATATGAGACTTAAAACTTGGGTGGCAAGTCATTAGGGCATCTGGATATAGCTGATGATGCTGTAACACAAGAGCAGGCGCTGCGCAAATGGCTGCCAAGAGTTTGCCATCGTATTTGTGTTGGCGAACCATCTCTACCAATAGTGTGCTATCACGGAATACTTCCGAACCACCGACACCGCCAGGCAGTGCGATAACGTCGAACTCGTCGTCTGCAATATCTACCAATTTACAATCGGCCGTTAAGGTTACCCCACGGGAGGCTTTCATCGTCAATGCGCCATCGAAGTCAGCGCTCGCCACGGTGACGTCAAAACCTGCTCTCACCATAATATCTATGATGGTAATGGCTTCCATTTCTTCCGTGCCTGGGGCGATAGGGACAAGTACCTTTTTAGTCATGCTGGCTCCAGCTTGCTTCTATTTGCTTAATTTTTTGATACAGGGATAAGTTATTCGGTATATCGACATGGTGTTTAGTAGCAATATTGACCACGTAACCGTTGATAAAATCGATTTCACTTTGCCTTTTATTATAAATGTCTTGGTGCATAGACGAGTAGTTTTGTGCCGTAGATTTAGCCACATTCACTACGGTGTCGAGTAAAACCGGTGCATCTAACTCGACCCCATCGAACCTTGCGCAAGTAACCGCTTCTTTTACGATACTAAATAGTTGCTCTCGATACTCATGGTTTGCCAGTTGACCATTGCGACAGTCGAGGATGGCGGTCAACGGGTTGATTGCGCAGTTGATTACCAGCTTAGTCCATAACGCTTGTTGGATAATGCTGTGCCACTGTGCCGGAGAGAAACCATGATCAAAGACCTCGGCGACAAATTCGCACTGCTGACCTTTTTTGTTCCATGCGCCGATGAGTGTTTGTCCGATACCTGTATGGTGGACGGTAGAGCTGTTTACCTTGAGAGCACCGTGTGTGCTCGTACCCAGCAGCACAGGCCGATGTGCTAGCTGCTCCGATAGGCTATCAACGGTTCCCATTCCATTGTGCAAAAACAGAATGATAGCGTCTGGGTGAAGATGAGTCAGGAGCGGCAGTAGCGCGCTTTTCACTTGCCACGCTTTTACAGTCACAACCAACAGGTCACATCGTTCCAAATCTTCAAGGCTTTGATTGTTGAACGCAATGCTTTCCCCATCATCGAGAGTTACCTCGATTTTGCTAGATGAAGTACGTCCCCAAAGAGAAATAGAATGACCAGCGAGATGAAGTTTGTAAGCGTATAAGGAACCAACGGCACCAGGGCCTAGAATGGTAATGTTCACAATTATCTACGGGTAGTGAATGAAGCGAGAAGGATAGCAAAGTTAGCTAAGTTGGTCGAAAGCTTAGTGCGCGAATTTTAGATACAAAAAATGGCGCGAGAGCGCCATTTTTTCGAACTTCTAACATTCTGAGAATTAGAAGTTGTACTGCATACGGTAGATGATAGCGTCAGCGTAATGTTGCTGGTTGCTACCTGATGAACCGTAAACACCAAGTTTGTTGTTGAAGTAACGGTATTGAATAGCAGCAGTTAGGTGCTTAGTTGCGTGCCAGTTGAATAGCAACGCACCGTTTAGGCCGTTTTTACCGCCTTGGTTTTGAGCGTATTCGTCGTTGCGATCGAACTCGATCTCGTTCCAGTTAACGAATGAGAAGTTTTGACCAAATGCTTCGAAGCCGTAGCGTGCGGTCCAACCAGCCATGTAACCGTTGCTACCGTTAACGCGTTGGTTTGGTGAGAAAGAATCCCAAGACGTGATGTCGTGAACACCAACCCATGGTTTGAAGAACCAGTTATCGCCTTTAAGCGCTGTGTAACCAAGACCAAGAACGCGGTTAGTTTCGCTTTGGTTAGGGTTATCGTGGTGGTAAACCTGACCGTATAGAGAAACGCCAGAGTCACCTAGGTAAACGTGCGCAGTACCTTTCATCGAGTTTTTCTGCTCAGAAGAGCTTTTCTCTACGCTCTCGCGGTCGTAGAAACCATATAGCTCACCCCAAGTGAAACCTGCACCACCTTCGATACCTAGTACGAATTGGTTACGACCTTTGCCGTCTTGGCCATCTTGGATTGCGTTTGGACCGTGATCCCAGCTCTGGTGATCAAGGTAAACACCACCAAAACCGTATAGATATTCTGCAGATGCTGGCACTGCAGCAACTGCTGCAACAACGCCAAGAGCTAAAAGTGATTTACGCATAGTGTGAAAACTCTTCAAGTTGTACTGTAAATTGGCCGCTGTCCGTGCGAACTCATCCGATGGGTGGGCATGATAGCGATTTATATCCCAAAGTAAATGTGCAACACCGCAAACGTTTACTAAAGTTTGTGAGACCCATCACAAAACAAAAAGGATTAAGGGAACTTCTATAAAACGTACACAAATCGATCAATTTTTTTTGGCTGGAAGTTAACATTCAATTGCACTTGTTAACAATGTGGTGCTGATCGTATTTTAATTACAGGCGTAAACACTGATGTAGTAACAAAGGGAACAATCATGTCACAGATTATGCTTTTTCCACTGCGCTCAGTGGTTTTGCCAGAAGGAAAAATGAGGCTGAGGATATTTGAGCCTCGCTACAAAAGAATGGTCACCGAATGCCTCAAGAACGAAACAGGCTTTGGTGTCTGTCTTATAAGTGGAGACTCAAGCACCATTCCAAAGAATGTCTCGGAGATCGGGACATTCGTTAGCATTGTCGATTTTGAAACGCTTGACGACGGTATGTTGGGAATTACGGTATCCGGTATCAAGAAGTTTCGGGTGACCGATGTGGGGGCATATGACGACGGCCTTAGATTTGCCTCGGTAAATTGGTTAGAAGGGTGGGCTACAGAAGAGCTCAGCGATGAGAACCAAATTCTCGGAGAACGCTTGCAAGACGTCTATAAGAAATTCCCTCAAATTGGCGACTTATATCCTCATCGTTTTTTTGATGACGCTGCTTGGGTCAGTCAGCGATGGCTTGAAGTCTTGCCGCTGGAGTGCAACCACTTCGAACATTTAGTGACGCAACCTGATTGCAGTACCGCGGTCAGTTTTCTCACCGAAGCGTTCAAGTCGGGGGATATTCAAGAGGAAACGCGGCACTGAGCTGACTAATTAGTGATCCAATTCGTTTAACATAGCGTATTATGATCTGGTAAGGCAGTAATGTTGCGATATCAACTTTAGGGACATAAGCATGATAGTAGAGAGTCCAGAGGCGCTCACCAAGCAAGAGTGGGCAGAGTGTATGGAGAAGGTAAAACAGCGCGATAAGCGCGCCTTTGCCACTGTGTTCAGTTACTTCTCTCCTCGCCTCAAGCAGTTCACTTACAAGCACATGGGCAACGAGCAAGTAGCGATCGAAATGGTTCAAGAGGCAATGGCTACGGTTTGGCAGAAAGCACACCTTTTTGACGGTAGTAAGAGCTCGCTGTCGACTTGGATTTACACCATCGCACGAAACTTGTGTTACGACATGCTTCGCAAACAGAAGGGTAGAGAGTTGCACGTGCATGCTGACGATATCTGGCCAACAGATTATTGTCCGCCAGATTTTGTTGAGCATTATTCGCCTGAGACTGATCGTTTAAAAGAGCAAATTTTGAAGTTTTTGGAGGATTTGCCAAAAGCACAAAGAGAGGTTGTCAGAGCTGTGTACTTAGAGGAGCTTCCTCACCAGCAAGTGGCCGATATGTTCGATATCCCGCTGGGGACTGTTAAGTCCCGTCTCAGATTAGCTGTAGAAAAATTAAGACATTCAATGGAGGCGGAGTAATATGAGTTACCACCCAGATAAACAAGTTTTGAAGTGCTACGCGACTGGGGAGATCGATTCGGCTCATGGAGCTGCCGTCGCTACGCATTTAGAAACATGCTCTCACTGCCGTCAATTGGTGGCTAAGTACGAGGAAGAGGCTGCTGAGGATTTGGTCGCCAGCGGTACTGAGGGCGCCATCTCTGATACTGAGCTCGCTCTAGTGTTCGATACCATGATGAACGACATCATGACGTTAGATGCCGACTTTAGTAAACCGAAGGTTAGGACGGCAGCAACCGTTGAGGTGAATGGCAAGTCGTTTAAGGTGCCTGCAACGCTCAAACCTTTCGTAGAGCGAATGGGAGAGTGGAAGAGTTATGGCGGTAAAGTGTTTACCTCAAACATTGAGATTGACGAAGACTGCAGAGTGAGTTTGTTGTATATCACTGAAGGCGTACAAGTACCTCAACATACGCACAAAGGTTTTGAGTCGACTCTGGTTCTCCATGGCAGTTTCAGTGACGAGAATGGTGAATATCACGAAGGCGATTTCATTCGCGAAGACGGCGACACCAAGCACGCGCCTCAGACAGCATCCGGACAAGATTGTTTGTGTTTGTCAGTTCTGACCGAGCCTATGATCTTCACCCAAGGGGTGGCGAGAGTCTTTAACCGCTTCGGAAAAGGGATGTATCCTTAGAGCTTGATATGAAAGCTTCAACCAAATGAAAGGCTCGCACTGATGCGAGCCTTTTTCGTTGTAATGGCAGTGCTACTGAGACAGGTTTTCTTGCTCTTTAGATGCTGGGCTCTCGTCTCTATGTCTCGCTTTTTCAAGTAGGTCATTAAAATAATGACGTAGTGAATACAGCATGATAAGGCTAGGGATCACCATCAGCGATGTAATAATAAAGAACAAGCTCCAGTCATTGAGGGCGTCTACCATTTCACCGCTGAACGATGCCAATGTGGTCCTACCGAAGTTACCCAGAGACGCGAGTAGCGCGTACTGAGTAGCAGAAAATGCTTGGCCGGTAAGGATGGTCAGGAAGGAAACAAATGCTACGGTCGAAAATGCCGTTGTGAAGTTATCAACAATGATTGTAGCTAAGAACAAAGTTTCGTTTGGTCCAACTTTTGCTATCCATGCAAACATCAGATTACTGGCACTCATTGCAATGCCGCCGATCATCAATCCTTTTACAATGCCAAAGCGAACGTTGACCATACTGCCTAGTAGTGTAAAGACGATGGTCGCCCCCCAACCAATAAGCTTAGAGTAGTAGCCAATTTGCTCGTTACTAAAGCCAATTTCTTTGTAGAAGGTAATCGACATGCGCCCTAAGAAGGCTTCCCCAATCTTAAACAAGAACACGAACAGCAGTAAGGTGATCGCAACTTGAACGCCATTGCGACGAAAGAAGTCCAAAAATGGCTCTACGACCGTGACGGAAATCCAGCTGGTAAAGCGACTGCCGACCACTTTGTTGTGACGAGCTTCGGCTTGTGCTTGCAGTGCTTCGCGATCAGTTTTAGGTTCACTAACGAATAGAGTAAACAGCATAAGGATGACAACGATGCCTGCCATGCCATAGTAAACGCCATTCCATCCCATAGAGTCAGCATTAACAAACGCTAAGTAGCCAGGTAATGAGTAACCCGTCCACCAACCGATAACAGCCATTGCAGAAGCTTGTGGTAGTTTATTGGACTCTGATTTTGGAAAAGTATCGATACGATAAGCATCAATCGCAATGTCTTGCGTCGCTGATGAAATGGCGATGCACAGTGCCAACATAGATGTAAACATCAGGTTGTTCGCTGGGTTTACGCCTGCAATAAACAGTGTCCCGACCAAAATAAAGCTCTGGCAAAGGAAAATCCAGCTGCGGCGCTGACCAAGTGTACTATGCAGAATAGGAAGCTTTACCCTGTCGACCAAAGGTGCCCAAAGAAAGTTGATGGCATAAACCGCAAACACAGAACCAAAGTAACCGATAGCAGCGCGAGTGAGTCCAGCATCTTTTAGCCAGCCAGACATATTCGATCCAATCAAAACCCATGGGAAGCCGCTTGAGCACCCCATCATAAAGACCCAAAGTAGCCTTTTATCCCAGTAACTTTTGACCGTATCAAGCCAATTCATTTGTTGTTCCACAGGTGTGCTCCTTGCGAGTGCAGCGAAAAGGAATGGATACGCATAACAAGCAAAGAGAGGCGAACCTCTCTCTTTTTGGTGTTAATCGCTGATTTTTTCCATTTTAGTGATAATGATGGGATCGAGTGGCACATCGCTCATTCCGCGGGTGCTGCGAGTTGGTTTTTGCCCCATTTTTTGTACTACGTCAAAACCTTCAACAACCTTACCGAATACGGCATAGCCAGGGTTAGTCACGCTGTAGTTGAGGAAATCATTGTCAATGAAGTTGATAAAGAACTGGCGCGTCGCTGAGTTTGGATCGCGGGTACGCGCCATTGCAATGGTTGCTGCATCGTTATCCAAGCCGTTTGATGCTTCATTTTCAATAGGCGCATAGGTTGGTAGACGTTTAAAGTCTTTAGCAAAGCCACCGCCTTGTGCCATAAAGCCTGGGATCACACGGTGGAACTGGCTGTTAACGTAGCTGCCGTCATCCACGTACTTTAGAAAGTTCTCAACGCTTACCGGCGCTTTTTCTTGATTAAGTTCAACCACAAAGCGGCCTAAGTTGGTATCCACGGCAACTTTAGGGCCAGCGAATACGCTCGTTGCAACAAGCGCTAGGGTAGCAATAGCCGTTTTTAGCATTAGAAACGCTCCTTCATGTAGTCTTGCAGCTCTTTGTCGTTAGCGATCTCTTTGAGTACCAAGTTAACAGTGTCGTTCAGTACGGTTTCGATATCGTCGTTAGATGCGCTCATAAGGCCTGAGCGCTTCGCCGTACCCGTGTAAGTTTTTACCAGCTTACCTTTGGCATTCTCGGCGGTAACTTCGAGCACAACATTTGCAGTCATGTCATTTTCCATCACGGTATGTTTAACCGAGACTAATGCCTCCTGCACTTCAACTTGAAGCGCATTTTCGCTGTTGACGGTGACTTGGTAGCCCTGCGATGAAAATTGATTCACTAGCGCATTTTCAATGCCGATACGAAGATTTTGACGAGTATGTACTGGCGTAATGTTAGAGCGGCCATTGTCGAGCAGTGCGACGTATTGAGCTGTTCGTACGTCTTTACTAGAGAGTGACATCGATTTGTTTTCGACGACTTTAGCGGCACTAGTTGTCGCTTTAGGCGCAAAATTGACTTGTTCTTGTTGAGGGCTTGCACATGCAGCAAGCAATACGACGGAAGCCGCTAAAACGAGCTTTTTCATTAATGATTCCTTTTCACACTCTAATACTATTGAAGCCAAACCGAGCGATGGCTGGCATCATAGCGAATTCTTATTTTTATGCACGTTGCCTAGAGACAACTATGACTCAATCTTTACTTAGTTGCCTGTAAAATAACAAATTTGGCATTGGAGGCGACAAGCTTAACATTGTGCTTGCCAAAGAGACGCGTCAGTTTTTTATCGTAGCCTAGGTGACGATTGCCGATAACCATTAATTCGCCTTTAGGGCGAAGAACATGCTTTGCATCACAGAACATTTGCCAAGCGATGTGATCGGTGACGGCTTGCTGTTGATGGAAGGGTGGGTTGCAGATGACACGATCTTGTGAGGCCGCTTCAAAGCCATCCAAGCAATTGTTCGTGATGAACTTGCATTGAGCGTCGTCTAACTGATTAAGTTTAAAGTTATGTTTTGCCGAGGCTGATGCCATAAAACTCTCATCGACCGCAGTAATGCGAGCGATTGGGGAAAGCTGCTTGAGTTTTATCGATAAAACGCCATTGCCACAGCCAAGGTCGACGACATCTTTATTGTCCGCATCGAGTTTGGATAGATGCTCTAACATGAAGCGAGCGCCCAAATCCAAGCTTTCACCGGAGTAAACATTGGGTAAGTTCGCAAGAGTTAGCTCGTGTCCTTCAACCGGCCAAGTCGTATAGGCCTCCACAGCGGGTTTTTGTGCAGCACGAGATAGCTCAGTAAACACTAGGCGGTGTTTTTTCCACGCCAGCGAGGTCGTGGTGGAGCCTGCAAACTTCTCAAACAGTTTCAGTGTTGAGGAGTGGATCTCTTTCGCTTTATTCACCGCAATTAGCTGGCAGCGGCCTGCGTACTTTTGGGCAAGTTGGTCTAACTGCCAAGTTAAGTAGCGATTATTGCGTGGGATTTGCATCAGCACGAGGTCGATGTCACTTGGCCATGCATCCGTAGAATTGAGAAGGGTCACTCCACTGAGTTGGTTGGCCGACAAGTTGCTTTTGATACCTTGCAGGGAAACAAAAGAATCCGTGACGGTAGTCACCTTATGCTCTTTACTAAACCAACAGCTAAGGGCTCCAAAGTTATCGTTGAGGATCAGAATATTCGATGATTTGGGCAAAGCGAGCTCTTCAACGTGTTGAATCAGATACTCGTCACCCGCATCCCATGCTTGGAGCTGCTCATTGGCAAGTTTTGGGTAGCGAAAAAGCGAGTAGCTGCGCTCAAGTAGGTTCAGTTCAGTTTTCATAATTTCTTGAATTGGTGACAATGGTTGTATTTTGACAAAATCCTCTCAACTAAGCCAAGCAGAATGTGATTTAAGGGAAGATTATTGATTAAGTAAAGTATATACTTTACCGACAATATAAAAATAAATGTCGGTTTCAGCCCAAGGAAGTAAGATGATTCAACAATCTATCGAGCACAAGCTCCATCAAGCTTTCCATCCAACACATCTCGATGTTCGCAATGAAAGTCACACGCATAATGTCCCGCCAGGCTCAGAAAGTCACTTTAAGGTCATTATCGTCAGTGAAGATTTTTCTAGCGAGCGTCTTATTACTCGGCATCGTAAGGTCAATACTGTGCTTGCCGAAGAGCTCGCAGGTTCGGTGCATGCCTTAGCGATTCACACCTACACTCCTGAAGAGTGGAACGAAGAGAACCAACTTGCCCCCGCTAGTCCAAATTGTGCTGGTGGCGGTAAGTAACGGCATACCTGTTTAGTGATGCGGTACCAACAATAGATACTTAGGACACAGTTTAGCAACAAGGTAAGGGTTTACTGATAATCACCGTCAATTTGTTCTGGTAAAGTCGCGACTTTGCCTACCTCTTTGGGGGTAAATAATTAACAGCGTATCAACATATAATGTTATGTGATTTTGATGATGGTGAATGTTTCAGATTGTGAAAAAGCCAATTGCTTATTTTTAAAAGCATTAATAGCAGTTTGTGCGTTTGGTCAAAGTTACACATATTCGCAACCCCAGATGTAGCAAAAGTTTCCAAATAAAGCGGCTATTGCTGGGATTGGTCGTGGCATACCCTTTGTAAAAGATGCTAAACTACCGCTCCAGAAAAATCTCGCATCGATCCCATGACGAGATTGTTAAAGTGATGTTGCTGCTTTGGCCAAAAAAGAAGCCAGAGCCAGACACTCAATGTCGTGTCTAAATGTTACGCAATTTAAAAGAATCTTTTTCCCGATAAAAGTAGTGCAAGTGCGTATGATTACAATAAAGAAGGGTTTGGATCTTCCTATCGCAGGAACTCCTTCCCAGGTGATTAATGATGGTAAGTCCATCACTAAAGTCGCCTTGCTTGGCGAAGAGTACGTGGGTATGCGTCCAACGATGCATGTTCGCGTTGGTGATGAAGTGAAAAAAGGTCAGGTTGTTTTTGAAGACAAAAAGAACCCAGGCGTTAAGTTTACTTCTCCAGCAAGCGGTAAGGTTATTGAAGTTAACCGTGGCGCGAAGCGTGTCCTACAATCCGTTGTGATTGAAGTGGCAGGCGACGAGCAAGTTACTTTCGATAGCTACACAGCTGACCAACTAGCGGGTCTTGATCGCGACGTGATCAAAACTCAATTGGTTGAGTCTGGTATGTGGACTGCGTTGCGTACTCGTCCGTTCAGCAAGGTTCCGGCGATCGATTCTACGACTCAAGCGATTTTCGTGACTGCTATGGATACGAATCCACTAGCAGCAGAGCCTGAATTGATTATCAACGAGCAAAAAGACGCGTTTGTTGCAGGTCTTGACCTACTGTCGAAACTGACAGACGGTAAAGTGTATGTCTGCAAATCAGGCACTAGTCTTCCTCGCTCAACTCAATCCAATGTCGAAGAGCATGTCTTCAATGGTCCGCATCCAGCAGGCCTAGTAGGCACTCACATGCATTTCCTATATCCAGTCGGCGCGAACAACGTTGCTTGGAGCATCAATTATCAAGATGTGATTGCATTCGGTAAGCTTTTCACTACAGGTGAATTGTATACGGATCGCGTTGTGTCTCTAGCTGGCCCTGTAGTCAATAACCCTCGTTTGGTTAGAACTCAGATTGGCGCTAGCCTAGAAGATGTAACAGATAACGAGTTGATGCCTGGTGAAGTTCGAATCATTTCTGGTTCTGTGCTTTCTGGTACTCATGCTACTGGTCCACACGCCTATCTAGGTCGTTACCACCAGCAAGTGTCTGTACTTCGTGAAGGTCGTGAGAAGGAACTATTTGGCTGGGCAACGCCTGGTAAGAACAAGTTCTCAATCACCAAATCATTCCTTGGTCACCTATTCAAAGGTCAGTTGTTTAACATGACAACCACAACCAATGGTAGTGATCGTGCAATGGTTCCAATCGGCAACTACGAAAAAGTAATGCCTCTAGATATGGAGCCTACGTTATTACTTCGTGATCTATGTGCAGGTGACCTAGACAGCGCTCAGCGTCTTGGTGCTCTTGAACTGGATGAAGAAGATATGGCGCTATGCACCTTTGTTTGTCCAGGTAAGTACGAATACGGTCTACTCCTACGTGAGTGCCTAGACAAGATTGAGAAGGAAGGGTAATCCCATGCTTAAGAAATTCATCGAGGATATCGAGCATCATTTCGAGCCAGGTGGCAAACATGAAAGATGGTTTGCACTGTACGAAGCAGCGGCAACGCTATTCTACACGCCGGGTCTTGTCACGAAGCGCAGCTCGCATGTCCGTGATAGCGTTGACCTAAAACGCATCATGATCATGGTTTGGTTCGCAGTATTCCCAGCAATGTTCTGGGGTATGTACAATGCGGGTAACCAAGCGGTTATGGCACTTAACCATCTTTACACTGGCGCAGAGCTTGCGGGTGTTATCGATGGTAACTGGCACTACTGGCTAACTCAAGGTATTGGCGGCACGCTAGGTACCGACGCGGGTTGGGGCAGTAAGATGATTCTAGGTGCAACTTACTTCCTGCCTATCTACGCAACAGTGTTTATTGTTGGTGGTTTCTGGGAAGTGTTGTTCTGTATGGTGCGTAAGCACGAAGTTAACGAAGGTTTCTTTGTAACTTCTATTCTTTTCGCATTGATCGTTCCACCAACACTTCCACTTTGGCAAGCTGCACTAGGTATTACCTTTGGTGTTGTTGTTGCAAAAGAAATCTTTGGTGGTACGGGTCGTAACTTCCTTAACCCAGCACTTGCTGGTCGTGCTTTCTTATTCTTCGCTTACCCAGCGCAAATCTCGGGTGACGTGGTATGGGTTGCAGCTGACGGCTTCTCTGGTGCAACGGCTCTTAGCCAATGGGCACAAGGCGGCGAAGGCGCACTAATCAACAACATCACCGGCCAAACAATCACTTGGATGGACGCGTTCATCGGTAACATTCCTGGTTCTATTGGTGAAGTATCAACGCTAGCACTTATGATTGGTGCGGCAATGATCGTGTACATGGGCATAGCGTCTTGGCGCATTATTGCGGGTGTAATGATCGGCATGGTTGCGGTAGCAACGCTGTTTAATGTTGTTGGTTCTGACACAAATGCTCTGTTTGCTATGCCTTGGCACTGGCACCTAGTACTGGGTGGTTTTGCATTCGGTATGTTCTTTATGGCAACAGACCCAGTATCGGCATCGTTTACTAACAATGGTAAATGGGCATACGGTATTTTGATTGGCGCAATGTGTGTCATGATCCGTGTAGTCAACCCGGCTTACCCAGAAGGTATGATGCTAGCAATTCTATTTGCTAACCTGTTCGCACCTCTATTCGACCACTTCGTGATCGAGAAGAACATCAAACGGAGAGAAGCTCGCTATGGCAAGTAATAACGATAGCATTAAAAAGACGCTGTTTGTTGTTATCGCGTTGAGCCTAGTTTGCTCAATCGTTGTATCGACCGCTGCAGTCTTTCTAAAAGATAAACAGGTTGCTAATGCGAAATTAGATAAGCAGTCTAAAATTGTCGACGTAGCTGGTATTACCGCTGAAGGCTCTGTTGCAGACTTATATCATGAGTTCATCGAACCTCGTTTGGTTGATTTTGAAACAGGTGAGTTCGTTGACGGTAACGCTGAAGCATATGACCAGCGTCGCGCTGCTAAAGATCCAGATCAGTCAGTTCGTCTTACCGCAGATGAAGACAAAGCGAAAATTCTTCGTCGTGCAAACGTTGGTACTGTTTACCTAGTTAAACAGGGTGGCGAAGTCACGAGTGTGATTCTACCGGTACATGGCAACGGCCTTTGGTCAATGATGTACGCGTTCGTAGCAGTACAAACTGATGGTAATACTGTTAACGGTATTACTTACTACGAGCAAGGCGAAACCCCTGGACTTGGTGGTGAAGTTGAGAACCCAACGTGGCGTTCACAATTTGTTGGTAAGAAACTCTTCGATGAGAACTTCAAACCAGCAATTAAGATCGTTAAAGGTGGTGCTCCAGAAGGTTCTGAGCACGGTGTTGATGGCCTATCTGGTGCAACACTGACTGCAAATGGCGTTCAAGGTACTTTCGACTTCTGGTTGGGTGACATGGGCTTTGGTCCTTTCCTAGCAAACGTTCGTGACGGAGGTCTAAACTAATGGCTGATGCTAAAGAAATGAAGAAGAGCTTGCTCGCACCGGTGTTGGATAACAACCCGATTGCGCTTCAGGTTCTTGGTGTTTGTTCTGCATTGGCAGTGACCACCAAACTTGAGACAGCATTTGTTATGACGGTTGCGGTTATTTTTGTAACTGCATTGTCTAACCTGTTTGTTTCTCTTATTCGTAACCACATGCCAAATAGTGTGCGTATCATCGTGCAGATGGCGATTATCGCTTCACTGGTAATCGTGGTTGACCAGGTGTTGAAAGCGTATCTTTACGACATTTCAAAGCAGCTTTCAGTATTCGTTAGCTTGATCATTACTAACTGTATTGTAATGGGTCGTGCTGAAGCGTACGCAATGAAGTCTGCACCTCTACCGTCATTCATTGATGGCATCGGTAATGGTCTAGGTTATGGTTTTGTGCTGCTAACTGTTGCGTTTTTCCGCGAACTTCTAGGTTCTGGTAAGCTATTTGGCATGGAAGTATTGCCACTAGTGAGTAACGGAGGTTGGTATCAGCCAAACGGTATGATGCTTCTAGCACCTTCAGCGTTCTTCCTAATCGGCTTTATGATTTGGGCAATTCGTATCTTTAAGCCAGCACAAGTAGAAGCGAAGGAGTAAGGTAGTCATGGAACATTATATTAGTCTACTCGTTAAATCGATCTTCATTGAAAACTTGGCGCTTTCTTTCTTCTTAGGTATGTGTACATTTTTGGCCGTATCTAAGAAAGTTAAGACCTCTTTTGGTCTAGGTGTAGCAGTTATCGTTGTTCTTACCGTTGCGGTTCCAGTGAACAACCTATTGTACAACCTAGTTCTAAGAGAAAATGCTTTAGTAGCTGGTGTCGATCTTAGCTTCTTGAACTTTATTACCTTTATCGGTGTAATCGCAGCGCTAGTACAAATCCTAGAGATGGTACTAGACCGCTTCTTCCCACCTTTGTATAACGCACTGGGTATCTTCCTACCGCTAATCACGGTGAACTGTGCGATCTTTGGTGGCGTATCATTCATGGTACAGCGTGATTACAACTTTGCAGAATCTGTCGTATACGGCTTTGGTTCTGGTGTGGGTTGGATGCTAGCTATCGTTGCGCTAGCAGGTATCCGAGAGAAGATGAAGTACTCTGACGTTCCTCCTGGTCTTCGTGGTCTTGGTATCACGTTCATCACGGTAGGTCTGATGGCACTGGGCTTCATGTCATTCTCTGGTGTTCAACTGTAAGGTATAAGGAATAGTCAATGGACATTATTCTTGGTGTAGTGATGTTTACGCTGATTGTTCTAGCCCTAGTTTTGGTGATTTTGTTCGCCAAATCTAAGCTAGTACCAACAGGCGACATCACGATCTCTGTAAACGAAAACCCTGATCTCGCGATCACCACACAACCAGGTGGCAAACTGTTGAATGCACTAGCCGGCGCTGGCGTATTCGTATCATCTGCTTGTGGTGGCGGTGGCTCTTGTGGTCAGTGTCGCGTAAAAGTGAAATCTGGCGGTGGTGACATTCTACCAACCGAGCTTGACCATATCTCTAAAGGTGAAGCACGTGAAGGTGAGCGTCTAGCGTGTCAGGTAGCAATGAAGACTGACATGGACATCGAGCTTCCAGAAGAGATCTTCGGCGTTAAAAAGTGGGAATGTTCTGTTATCTCTAACGATAACAAAGCGACATTCATCAAAGAGCTTAAGCTACAAATCCCTGATGGCGAATCGGTACCTTTCCGTGCTGGTGGTTACATCCAGATTGAAGCGCCTGCTCACCACGTTAAATACTCTGACTTCGACGTACCAGAAGAGTACCGTGAAGATTGGGACAAGTTTAACCTGTTCCGCTATGAGTCTGTCGTTAACGAAGAGTGCATTCGTGCATACTCAATGGCTAACTACCCAGAAGAAGAAGGTATTATTATGCTGAACGTGCGTATCGCTACGCCGCCGCCTAATAATCCTGATGTACCACCTGGTATCATGTCTTCGTTCATCTGGTCACTGAAAGAAGGTGACAAGTGTACGATTTCTGGACCATTTGGTGAGTTCTTCGCGAAAGAGACTGACAACGAGATGGTCTTCATCGGTGGTGGTGCTGGTATGGCACCAATGCGTTCGCACATCTTTGACCAGCTTAAGCGTCTGAACTCTAAGCGTAAGATGTCATTCTGGTATGGTGCTCGTTCTCGCCGTGAAATGTTCTACGTAGAAGATTTCGATGGCCTACAAGCTGAGAACGATAACTTCCAGTGGCACGTAGCACTGTCTGACCCAATGCCAGAAGATAACTGGGATGGTTACACAGGCTTCATCCACAACGTAATCTATGAGAACTACCTCAAAGATCACGAAGCGCCAGAAGATTGTGAATACTACATGTGTGGTCCACCAATGATGAACGCGGCTGTAATCGGCATGCTGAAAGATCTTGGTGTAGAAGATGAAAACATCCTTCTAGATGACTTCGGTGGTTAATCTTTATTGAAGTAAAGAACATGGCTGGTTCATGGGAGCCGGCCATTTGTTTTTAAATCGATATAGACAGAGTGCTTTCATTTGCGACAACATCAATAGCTGTGGCAAACGTAAGTATTTTAAATTCATTAGGTGAGTAAAGGCATGTTTCATCTAACTAAGTTTCATCTAACGAAACAGTTGAAATTAGTGCTAGCCGTAATGCTAGCTGCGGTACTTCTAACCGCTTGTGGTAACAATCGTGAGCAAGTGCATTTGAGCGGCCCGACAATGGGGACGATTTATAATGTGAAATACATTGCGACCGACCATAGCCCAAAACCGGAAAGCATTCAGGCAGAGCTTAATCGCTTACTAGAACAGGTGAACGACCAAATGTCGACTTATCGCCAAGATTCTGAGTTGAGCCGCTTCAACCGTTTCTACGGCACAGAGGCATTTCCTGTATCGAAACAAACCGCGATTGTGGTGAAAGAAGCTATTCGTCTCAATGAAGTAACATTAGGTGCTTTGGACGTTACGGTAGGACCTTTGGTTAACCTTTGGGGCTTTGGACCGGAGGCGCGTCCAGAAGTCGTGCCAACGGCTAAGCAGCTTGCAGAGCGCAAAGCGCAAACGGGCATTCAGCATCTCTCTGCAACTGACACGACGTTAAAGAAAAATCTGCATGGTCTGTATGTGGATTTGTCGACGATTGCAAAAGGCTGGGGAGTCGATGTTCTCGCTGAATATCTAGAGCGTATCGGCGTTCAAGATTATATGGTTGAAGTCGGTGGTGAGATGCGCTTGAAAGGTCTTAACCGTGAAGGCGTGAAATGGCGTATCGCGATTGAAAAACCAGCGACGGATGAACGTAGTGTTCAAGAAATCATTGAGCCAGGTGATATGGCGATCGCTACATCAGGCGACTACCGTAATTACTTTGAGCAAGACGGTGTTCGCTACTCACACATTATCGACCCGAAAACGGGCAAGCCTATCAACAACAAAGTGGTGTCAGTGACGGTTCTTGATAAGTCTTCTATGACAGCAGACGGCTTAGCGACGGGCTTGATGGTACTGGGTGAAGAGCAAGCACTGGAAGTTGCCGAGCAAAATGGTATTCCAGCGTTTATTATTGTAAAAACAGAAGATGGGTTTGATGAAATCGCATCAAGCGCGTTCAAGCCTTACCTCAACAAGTAACGGGTGACAACTATGAGTACATTTCTAATTACTTTCGGCGTTTTTCTTGCGGTGATTGTTGCCATGTCTGTTGGTTACATCTTCCAAAAGAAAGTGGTCAAAGGCAGCTGTGGTGGTCTCGGTGCGCTAAGCATTGATAAAGTTTGTAACTGCCCAGAGCCATGTGATGCTCGTAAAAAGCGTGAAGCACGTGAGCAAGCCCGAGCAGAGAAGCTGGCCGCTTGGGAAAAAGATCGCATTGCATAATCAATAAGCCAGCTGATAGCTGAATAAAAAAGACCAGAGCAACGCTCTGGTCTTTTTGTTTGGTTCTCACTCAAAATCGGCGTATACTTTTGACTGTATAAATAAACAGTTCAATGCCGTGTCTGACTCTATTCGAAAATTCATCCACGTTGATATGGATTGCTTCTAAACTAGCAGGTGTTAATTGTTGGGGAAAGTTGTAATTGAATTAATGCCTACTACACTTCAACCAAAAGGTTGCAATTTTGGGGTTGAAAGTGTATGCAGCGTATTCATGATAAATCACATAATGGTCATTGGATTTATCTTTACGATAATGATGTTCCTATTCTTCTACCTTGTTTATATTGTCGATACACTTATGTGACTGGTCTTTCGGTTGTTCATGAAAAAAAACGTATTGAAGGCAAAGGCGATTTCGAGTTCTTACTCAAAGAGGATGAGATTGGAGGTGATGCTCAATATGTACGTGGGCATCAACTTGGCCTGTTCTTAGAATGGATAGAAGATTATAACCACCCTTCAGTTACCCTTGCGTGGCATACCGCACTTCCTGCCGAGTTCATTAATGAATATATAAATGAATACCTCATTGTAGAAATGCAAAAAAGCGAAGTCGTTGTGAACAAAGCCATCACTTCCCTTTGTAGCTATTACCACTGGTTGACTTACTTTTTCGATACAAACTTTAAAAAGATATTTATTTTCTCTGAATACAGAGCATTAGCTAGAGGAAATAATAAGTCTAATCTCATTGTCAAATACCTTCTTCCTGCTACAAGGGAGCTCCTTTATCGACATACAGACAGTTTGCTAGAGGAAATTGTTCTTCGAAATGGTGGGGAGTTAGGATGCAGGACTTCTGAGAACCGAGGGTTTTATTTGGCTGATTTTAAAGCTGACGGCAAAATCCGTCTGGGTTTACAGAGCTTATTTAAGCAATTGAAAGAATCACCTGAAAAGGAAGAGTTTGAGTACCACCTCTCTTCTTTGGATGCGAAATACGGCTCTGCCCGAACACTCTATATTCCTCGTACTCACCTAGAATTGATGGAGCGTTACTGCAATACGGAGCGCCCAGAGTCAGCGTCGAATCATTTGCTTGTTTCTAACTCTAGCAATTATACGAAAGGAGAAGGGGTTAGCAGAAGGTACGGAAGTGCTACTTTTTCTAAGACACTGAAGAAGCTGTTAAAGGTAATGAGTGAAAACCCAGAGGCTTATTCAGGTTATCAAACGTTAGATGAGGGCAATGTTTACCATCATTTAAGGCATTCGTTTGGAACAGATATTTTCCACGATTTATGTGTTACTGCTAAAAAAAATTACGAGTCAATCACAACGGAATCAAGAGTTTATATTGAAACCGCTCGGTGTCTTGGCCATAAGGTAGATGGTAAGCACGCTAACCAAACAACAAAAATCTACATTCATGCTTGTGGAGAGCGAGAAGCTCTATTAATGGAGGTGGTTAATGGATAAAGCACTTTCAAGTTCTGAGATAGAAGAGCGACTAAAGCATGACTTTAAAAAAGAACAACCAGTTACTGCATTTGAATTACCTTTTACAGCTACTTCAATAATAGTGCCTAAAACGGAACAATATGCTTCGCACATACTATTATTCGATGATATTAACACGTCTGACAAGGTGATTATATATAAAGCAATGATTGCTGTTTATAATTATGTGTTCTTTGATAAAAGTGCAGCTGTAACAGCTAAAGATGTTTTCTCATCAGCAGTAAAACCCTTCATTTCATGGTTAAACTCTTACAAAATTAATAATCGTTACGAAATTTTAAAGCATTATGAATCTGATCGTATGGATGAGCTTGATAATCATGGTGGTTATAGCCCACTAAGAGCCCTCAATTGTATTATTGGATATGCAATTGAATCGGAAGCTCTTAGTAAAGAGTTGAGTAGCGAAGATTATACATTTCTTATTGAACTAAGAAAGACGAAACCTGCACCTAACTTAAACAAATCACAAAAATCCATAGCGAGTTATTTCGGTTCGTTAGACTGGTTGAGAAGAGAAGATATTGGCATTGGGGGGGAGTTATATTCGGCTTTAGCTTCACCGAAGTTAGCCATCAATTCATTAAGTTTGACAGCTGCAACTTTGATTATTGAACTTAAAGAGTATAAAAATGAACTTCAAACATTGATCAAGAGTATCGAACCTCAGTTAGCACCTTTATTAGATTTGAATTTTAAAACTCTTTCACGGAGTAAAAAACAATGTCTAATTGGGGAGATGATTTATTTAATTGTGTGTGCTTATCATCGACTAGATAAACCATCATATACTATTAAATCCGCTCTAGGAGTTTTAATATTGTCGAATGCATCTAGTCAAAGTAGCTACTTCAATCTATTAAATGTATTAAAGAGTCAGACTGAATGCGATAGTTTATTTTTAAATAAAAAATTTAACACGGATAAAGTTAATTCTGAATCTTGTAGAGATAATTTCACCGCTATGAGAGATGGAACTCTTTTCTCAATTGATGTAGTTAAAAACTTATTGCGTAATGAAGTATCAAAAGCTGTCACAAAAATAGAAGAAGTTATGTTTGCGTGGTTAATGGCAGGGTTAACGGTACAGCCGACAGATATACCTAAACTTACTCATTCTGACTTCAGGTTAGTGAAAGTTGGTGGTCGAGTGACGCATATCGAATGTGAATACTTTAAAGGGAGGTCAAAGCTTTTTCACGCTACACGCTCCCTTTCAACTCGAACGCGAGAAGGAAAGGCATTATTGGTTGTAATGGGGCAACAAGAAGAAAGCCTACCTTTTTATACTAAGGTGGACCTTTTTATAAGTAATGGTATTAACTCACTTTTAGGGAGTTTAAATATACTGCTTCAATCAAGTAATATTTCTATGGTGTTAAAAACTGTACACTCAAAGCAAAATATACCTTGTCTAATGCCCCTAACACTTTGCTCTCTGATATCGAATGGGATTCATACTAATAATTGTGTTGAAAACGCTAATAAAGTGGCATTAGAAGACAGACAAAAATTGGTAAGGCAATCACAATCTCCTTGTCAGTCAAATTTGTTTGGTTTTCAATTAATAAAAAATAGCGCAGTTCATGCCTTTAGCGATCCTTATACTCTAGAGTACCTCATTAACCGCAACTCTCATTCAAACCAGACAGAGAAAGTTAACTACCTGACTGAAGATAATGAAGCGTGGATTAATAACTCAGGAAGAATTACTCGTGAGGTAATGTTTGATTTAATTCAGAATGTCTTTAATTTGGGCTTTGAGCGTGATGATGCAGAACAATTAAAACGGTTTAACAGCGAATTTATGGCGGTGACAGAAAGTATCTCTTATAGGTATGAAGAAATGAACTCAAGACTTCGTATGATAACTGGACAGGAAAAAGGAAAAGTGAATGAAGTAGGAGTTCTCTCATTGAATGATAAAAATGAAAGCGAACCTTTATCTCCTATTTATGTAGTTGATAGCTCAATCACAGTTCTAAAGATGTATAACTACCTCCATGAATTTAAAAAAAATTACAAAAAGATACTTGGGAATAATCCGGATTTTTTGTTTAAGACTGTTATACCAACCGTTGAATGGATCGAGGGTACGCTCAAAAAGATGAGTAAACCATCACTACGAAAGGGTAGAGACCAATTTGATTTGATGATTAAGAATGGTGTAGTGATTAGCGTCTTTAATTCTATGTAGTTGGAGGTTATATGACATTAAGTGTACTAAATTATCCAATTGATAATTTTTGGCATGAGAAAAATCTAAAATTAAAGGCGAATCCGTTCTTTATAAATGAAAGAGGTGATTTTTACTCTGATGTTTGGAGTTTTAGAATAAAACAACATGGCAATATAACAACGATTGATTTTTCATGGTTTGATTCACCTGTATATAGCTTAAGTTCAATTGCAACTTATATCAAAGATAATTGTGAGTATTTGTTAAGCAGTAAAGCATATGCGAAGTTGGCCTGTCTGGAAATGTTGACGCCATCTAATATTGCGTATGTCCAACCGACCTACCAAATGATGCTTCATTTATTTGCCTTTTTTAAAGAGAATAATGTTTCTATCCTAAATATATCACTAATGGAACCTTTCTGGACATCATTCATGGGACGAACGATAAGCCCACATGGTTTAGTGAATCGTGTATCAACACCTTCATATCGTGCCTCTATCAGACGAGTGTCTTTTCATAAAATAAGAAATTCACTAAAAGCATTAGGTGTGGTGGGGGTGATTGAACCTAAACTTACACCTAAAATAGTGGAAAAAAGTTTAGATGATGTATGCCAAACGCAGTATAGCATTACGCTAGCTGAGTATAAAAAAGGAGGTAGCTTTAACTTTCTTGGCTTAGAGCTTGGACAATATTATGTCGATTACTTGAATGGTGTTTATCAGCAGAATTTTCTTTATGTCTTAGTGTGTAAAAAAACCTTTGAACATTGCATTAATAAGTACTCTATCGGAAGTTTTGAATCAAAAACGAATAACCGTCTATTTAATGTAATGCTTTCTTCTGTGTTTGGCGGCGAGGATTATGCACCTAATTCTCATACTAGAGGTATCAATCATATAGCACTTAAAGTTAATGCTGAAAATATCCTGTTTAATGAATATCTGAAGCATTTTGAAGCAGTGATGTCGTTAAAAGATAGTAATATTGAAGCTTTGGTCTACGAACTAGGTTTATCTACTCGAAGCGATGCAATGGAATTAATTCGAGTCCTGATGTTACAAAAGCATTTAGGGTTGGATGGGCATAAGACACCAGATGAGGTATGGCAAGGCTATTTATTGTCACTGGATAAGACTTTCTTAGGAAGTGAGTCCCTGAATGAAACTTTGGTGGAAGATCTGTATAAAAAAATGCAATTAATCATCGACAAGAAGAAATTAGAAAAAACTCAGTTCTTAGTAGATATTCAAAAGTGGGCAATAGAGCAAATCTCCTATTCGGAGAATAAAACGTATGACAAATTTAAAACGGCACTCGACATTACACTATATGCAATGACAAGTTTAGTGGTTGCATGGACTGGTTATCGAAGATCAGAATTTGGATTTCCATTGAGTGCGATACGCACAGAACCTAACCTAGATATTTTAGATAATGCTCATGTACCATTTCGTTTTAAATTAAAATGGCTTGTTCCTAAAACGAGTGGGTCAACTAAAATTAATCGAGAAATCACATCGCAGTGCTATCAAATTGCGGCACAATTGAATGATGTGTTTGGGAGTTCAAGTAATGAACCTTGCTTGTTTAGGTTTGCAAATAATAATTTTAAAAAAGAAAAGTTAAATAATTATGATATTTGTATTAGTAATAGAGTTATCGCTAATTGGGAAGGGTTTGTAGATTCTTATTCACCCTTTAATGACGTAGTTTTGTTAGACAGATTAATTCAAAAAGAGATTTGTCAGTTAACGAACACAGAACAAGAAAGGCTTAGGAAATTATCTTTGATGTATGAGGTCGGTAGCGCGCGTTATGAGAACTTATTAACTTGTGCCAAAGAGGTGAAAAAAGATTGGCTTCGTCTATCAAATTCCTCATTCAATGGATCTAGAGCGCAAGAGCGTTTTAAATCTTCTTTAATTCAATATACGAAAGATAATGAAGTCGATAACATTGAACATCAGCAAATAATAGATAATTATCTTTCTGATGAAACTAAAAAGCTATTGACGAGTAATTCGATAGACTTAAATGATAGAAAAACAGTTATGGATATAACCTCTGAAATATTAAAGGAGGTTCGCTATCCATCTGCTCATGCTTTTCGTCACATTTGGGCTGAAGCGGTATTAACGCGCTATCAGGGTGATGTAGGGGCAGTAATTCGCCACCAATTTGCTCATTTAGACAATTCATTCTTCATGGCGTACTTGAGAGAGAAAGACGCACGGGGGCTGATGGCATCGGCAAAACAACGCTATTTAAATACCATTGTTGAAACGCTGATTATCGAATCAAACCACATTGGTGAGCGGTATATCGGCGGGATAGCCCAGTTTGTCAAAAAGGCTGTCCACTTAACACAGGTTAGAGATGAGAACGAGCTCACTGAGAGTGAACGGCGTGCATTGAGCGAGGCGATTGCTGGGAGGATCATTGATATTCAACCGAGTCGATTTGCTACGTGTATTCCTCGTGATGGTGGCGAGAGCCGTGCCAAGTGCGCCCAAATGGGAAGCTTAAATCCACAGGATGCAAAACTCGAATTTTGTCTAAATTGTATGAATGCTTATATTTCGGAGGGGAATATCCGGGGAATTTGGCAAACAGTTCAACCAATGGTTAAAGAGGCAATGCAACCAAATGGGATCGGCTTTTTACTGGAATCTCATCTTCCTGCTTTAACATCGAGTTGGAAACGGATCAAAGATCTTCGTAATAGTAAGAATGGGGAAAGCGTAGACAAAATATTGTCAGCGATAGAGGACGCGGTTGATTCCATTAAGCGAAAAATTGCAGCGGAGGCAAAACAGTATGGCTACGAATGATCTGGATGATTTGATTTCCGATGACTTCCTTGATGCGTTGGGTGATGATACAACGGTTGAGCAGAGCGCCCCTGCATCATGGGTGGTTCATAATAAAGACCATACCACTTATAAAGCGTACCATGCGATTCTTGAACTGAAGGCACAGGCAGAGAAGGCAATTGATAATTTTGGTGAAGTCGAAACAAACAAAACACCGAAATTCTACCAGTTGAAGAAATCACAGGTGGCTAGAAAAGTGGGCATATCAGCACAAAGTATTTTTAATACATCCTCTTTCAGCCCTCATATTCGAGTGTTCTTCGATGATATTAATGATGAGCTTCTAAAGCGGCATCAAACCCAACAGAAGAAGCAATTAAAACGAAAAAACACGGGGATTAGGAGAAAGAAAAAGGAAGAGTTGGTGGTCAGGCACCAAAGCATTGAGAAGAGGTACAACGACCTCAAGGCACTCAAAACAGCAGAGGTGCTTAACCTTTCAATTGAGATGATGCCTATAGATCTAAAGGCGAAACTAGGTTTGTGAATTAAATCAGGAACTACAGGGGCTAATATGGCAAGAACGCCTACAGCAACAAAAAGATAGCGATATTCCTATGACAAAATGAAGCCACCTAGTCGTACAGACTGTCCCTTGTGCATGCAGCCTGTCATCACAGGCGACCAGTGGTTACAGTAACTCGCTATTGTCGGATAGGCGACACCTGTTACCAGATGCCGCCCTCCTAAGAACCGTACGTGCAACTTTCACTGCATACGGCTCAAGCCTCCACTAAGGCGTTATTGTTACCCAGCAACTCACAAAGCAGTGGCAACAGGGTCAAGCCATGAGTTACGACCTGTATTTTTCACCTTACGTTCATTGAGAAAACCTTCCCAAAAAGGATCAAACGGATTCGCTTGACTCATGATTTTAACCCGTCATTCCGCAGCCAATTCAGGAATTTACATAATGTGATCCAGTGATCATTTACAAGCCTTAGTAGCCTAGACCGCTTGACCGCGATCCCCAGTTTTGATCTATTACTGTCATTTAACGGTCGCTTATTATGTCTGCTCCTCAACCTGTTATTAAACGTCTAGATCACTTAGGGCTTATCGCTGCTTTCTGTCACGAGGTCGACCTGCCGGGCATTATCGACCGCATAATTCCTAAGTACTCGGAGCATAACGTTTCACATGGTGATGCTGTGTTGGCAATGCTCCTTAATGGGTTGGGTTTTCATAGCCGAACGCTGCACATGTTCTCTGATTTTTTCGAGACCAAGCCGATTGCTAAGTTACTAGCTAAAGACATTGAGGCGAAGCACTTAACTGATGATGTTCTTGGGCGTACATTGGATGCTCTATATGAAGCCGATGTATCTGCTCTTTATCAAGCGATTGCCGAGCATGTCGTTGATAAACTTGGGCTTAAAACCGACTCCGTTCATCTCGATATCACGAGTTTTCATGTCGATGGTGACTACGCACAAGACGAAGATATTAATGCTATTAAACTAGTCAAAGGCTATAGCCGAGACCACCGTCCAGAGTTAAACCAAGTCGTCCTTGAGCTGATTTGTGAGAACCAAGCTGGCTTACCCGTTTACATGCAGGCGCTCAGTGGCAAGACCAATGATGCTAAAGCCTTTTCTGAAGTGACGAAGAAGCACATCCATTGTCTAAAAGCAGCCCAAAATAGTCGCTACTTCATCGCTGACGCTGCGTTATATACCGAAGACAGTATTCGTTCACTGGATGAGCAACAGCAAAAATTCATTACTCGAGTGCCAATGACTATCAAGTTAGCCAAAGAAGCGCTATTGGCTCTAGAGCCAGAGCTGAATCTAGACAGAAGTGATTTCTTCACGAAAATGACTTCAAAGGCGGGTCAACTTTCTAACTGAAATCGCCATATTTAAGGCTATTTAATAACTGCGTTAGCTGATCATGATCTAAGTCGCTTGGTTTACATCCTGACAGAGCTGGAATGGGTTTTTGCAACCATTCTTCAGCCAACGAGTCACTTCCAAAAACTTCAAGTGCTAATGTTCGAATGTCGCTATTTTCAGACGAGAGTGTTTTGTCCATGCTAGCTTACCTCAACAAATAACTATGATTCAAAAGTATACCTGATAGATAAAGTGCTGACACAATTGAGGCTGAGGCAAGTCAGTAAATCAAATTCTAACGTGCCCCAGAGTGGGCGAAGGCCGATACCAAAGGTCTCCAACATTAGACTGTTTGAAACGCTGAAATAATACGCTGCTTGAACCCACCAAACTGAACCTCGTCAGGAAGGCTCGTGAAGTCAGCTACCGTGCGACCACGCTTTGCGACATCATTCCATCTTAATTCTGTATTGCTGCTTGCTGAATCGGAATTATAGTCGTTAGCAGCCACCTTTCGCCCTGAATCACTTGCTGTAAATATTTCGGGAGTGTCCGCTCTAACAAACATACAAGACTCTGGAATATCTTGTTCTATCCGTTCGGCAAAATCTATCAAGCTCTGCTCTGCGAAAGTGAGTAACCAAGCCTGTTGGTTCAAGGCATGATTCACTCGCAGAATCCGTCCTAGCACTTGCCTGAAGTAGAGCTCTGTCTTAACCGAGCTCATATGGCAGCAGACTTGAAGCCTAGGAATATCAGTACCCTCACTAATCATCCCGACACTGACTATCCACTGGGTATTATCTTTCCGATAGCGTTCAATCTCAGCCAAGGGCTCCTCGTGACGATAGGTCACGATGGAGACGGTTTGTTGATACTTTTCCAAAAGTATCCTTTTAAGCTCTTGAGCGTGTTGAACAGAAGAGGCAACGACTAGTCCTCCTGCATCCTGATTTTGAGTACGTATCTCTGCAAGCTTTCGACATCCAAGCCCTAGCAGATATTCCATTGCCTCTTGACTGTGTATTACGCTCTGATAAGAGGCCTTAGTTTGCTTTAGCATCTCTAGAATCGATGAGAACGACTCTGCTTTTCCATCGTTAGTTACCGACAAGTGCTCATTGTCTACGAGTACTATCCGTGGTGCTCTACAAACATGGTCAGCGACTGCTTGCTTGAGAGTGTATTGATAGTCGACCAAGATCTGCCCCTCAGGGTCGCTATACTGCGCCATTACTATCGGTAACGCATCTGAACGCCAAGGTGTACCAGAAAGCGCTAAGGTGTAGGTAGCCAGTCCCTGAATCTTGGTTAGGATCTGTTGCCCCCAAACATTCGCTTTTTCATACTCAGAACCAGAGCAATGATGTATCTCATCGAACACTACAAATACTCGATAGTTACGTAGCGTCTGCCAAAACTCTTCGCTGAGAAACTGAATAGATTGGTAGGTTAGCGACTGTCCAATCGAGCCTAAACCACCATTAAAAGTGCAATTGAGAACTTTTGAAAAGGTTCTTTTTATCCCATCTGATACCGTTAACGACGGTGAAAAACACAAAACAAGGTCAACCATATCATCCTCCAACAACCTAGAGGCAATAGTTGCTGCCAATACCGTTTTCCCTGCCCCTGGAGTAGCTTGGCAAAAAAAGTGGTACTGCCCGTTCTTGTAGTTTTGTATCGCTCTTTCAGAGCATTCTTGCTGCCATGTTCTCAACATTCGGTGACATCCGAAGAGATGGAGTTAATCACGTTGGTGAGCACGTTCACTTTACCAAATAGATGTGCAGAGCGATCTCTCGCTTGTTGCAACATAGGGTTGAGCCTTGATTCCAGTTCAGGGAAACGACGATTAAGCGATTGGTATTCATCGATCTCACCCAGAACAATCTCTAACTCAGCTTTGTACTGGTTTCGCTCATGGCGCAATATTGAGTAATCTGGAGAGGGCTGCACTGGAGAGGTGACAATCTCACCTCCTACTTTGGGCTTCACATTAAGAGAGCGGAACAGTTCCGTTTGAAAGTATCTTTTATCTCGCCCTTCTCCTTCACTTTGAAGCCAACCGTTTCTCACAAAGCGAAGGATCTGTCTGTAGAGTCTTTTTCTTGCCTCATCAGGCTCCTTCCTAAGATCACTTACAGAAAGCGAGGCGTCGCGTAGTTCAATAACCGAAAAACCATCCATGCCTTTTTCAATCAATAACTTGTGCATAATCGCACTGATTTTCGTCGAACGTTTCATTTACAACTCATGCAAAACCAAAAAACTAAGGATTGCTTAGTATACAGAAATCGACAAAACTAAGAAAATCTTAGTTACCGTAGGTTTTCACACATGAACCGAAAATGTCATTTACTAGCCCAATCCCGTCGCGACTTAAAGAAGCACGCAAAAAAGCCAAACTCTCCCAGAAAGCCTTGGGGGTGCAGATAGGTATGGATGAAGGCTCGGCAAGTGCCAGAATGAATCAGTATGAGAAAGGCAAACACACTCCTGATATACAGACTCTAAAACTCATTGCTGACGAGCTTGGTGTTCCTTTGAACTATTTCTTTTGTGAGGAAGAAAGCTCCGCCAAGTTAGCTTGCTTGATTGCGAGATTGAGCGAAGAGGAGAGGCAAGAGCTTATCAATAAGTTGAGCGGTTCCGAGTATAGTTAGGTGTAGTAACTCACACTCGATCATACACTTCCGCTGGCTAGTCACGACTAGATCGTACAAGTCAACCTGTTGGTATTGTCAACCTGTTGGTATCGCAACTCACAATTGGACAGAAATCAGTTACCACCTAGCCCACACCAGAACCGAATAGGCATTAGCAAATGTATGCCTAGCTACCCTAATCGAATTAATGAAGTAAAACTCGACGGTAATGCAAAAGTGGACGAGAAAAGAGAAGCTAGCAGTTGCTGACTAATTGTGTTGAATTGCGATATCCCTATTGGCTTGAGACCGCTACTTATCGGTTTCACTTGCAACTTCAGCAGCCAGATTTCCCCCGCTGACTGAGACTTTCTTTACTGCTTCATGCTAAACTTAGCTTCGGCGTTAGATTGCTGCTTAACTCAAAACTTCCAAAGACATGGAGTCATTTTTATGGGTGTATATCATTTCAGGTTACTAATAACTGTGGTGTTAGCTTTATTGCTAACTGGTTGTCCTACAGAAGGAGATAATGGTTCTTCAGGAATTAACTGTTGGGATCTCAATGGAAATCGCCTCAACGATGATGATGAAGACAAAAACAATGATGGTCTATGGGATGCAAGTGATTGCACCATAGTTATAAATGAAGGCAGACTTCTTCAATCTTCAGAGGTAGAGTTTAATCATCAGCATATTTGTGAAGCACTAGCAAATTTAGGACAGTACCCAGAAGGTTGTCCATCTCCAACTCATAACGTTCCTACAGGCACTCTAACGAGAATAACCCCAGCCCAACTCTTCGATGATGGCAATGGTGGCTTTGACACATGCAATCCGTCCAATAGCGGTTTGTTGAGTATTGAGTCAAGACCTGATTTGGATAAACCAGGCCAAAGTTTAGGCTGGTTTGTGTTGGAGGGGGGGTACATAGCGAAAACTTTAACCATGCCATACAGCGACGCTGTAAACGGTGTTTGCCGAAATGAATGTGACGGTGATAGTAAATGCGTCGCAGCTCTCGCACTGGAGAGTGGTTCTAGTGCTGACTGTAAAATATTCTATCATTCAGACACTGTTTCTGCTTATGAGAGGATATGCGGCCCTTCAGGTGTCCCTGGTTATACTCCCGCAGAATTGTGTGTTGTTTCTCTTCGTGGTCAATCACTTTGGGATGCGAAATGCCCTTAAATTAAGCCTCATGGGCGCAATCAACCGCGTCCATTTTTAACTGGTTGTAAATATCGAGTTTGATATGGAATCTCTTATTGAAAAAGCAATTTGTCTACGCCAAGAAACTAGATATGCTGAATCTCGTGCGCTACTAAAGCCATTATTAAATGATGAGAACTATGCCGCTAGAGCACATCTACAAATAGCTTGGTCATATGACAATGAAGGTAAAGAACATGAGGCTATAAGCCACTATAAATCATCGTTGTCGGGCATATTACCTGCCAAAGAACGGTTCGATGTATTGTTTGGTTTAGGTTGCACTTATAGAAGTATTGGCAATTACTCAGAAGCTCAAGTTTACTTTGAGCAAACATTGAAGGAATACCCAGATTCAGTAGAAGTTCAACCTTTCTATGCCATGTGCCTCTATAACTTGGGGCGACATAAAGAGGCGACATCATTACTACTTAAACTTTTAATATCAACCACGAATAACGATGCGATAAAAAAGTATCAGCGAGCAATTTCTTTATACGCACAAGACTTAGACAAAACGTGGTGAAACGGAGCACTCCTATAGCACCAGTTTAAAGTATCAAGATCGTATTTTAGTCTGACGACACTCATACAGAGTGGGTTAGGGCGGATTACTTTAAGTAAGCCAAAATTGGAGTTGAGGTAATGATAAGCCAAAGACATCTCAAACACATTTTGGGGCAAAAGCGAGTTACACCTTCACAGCATCTATGACCTATCAACACGTAGGGTAAAGCCTTGGCTCTTAACGGGCTTTTTGCTATCGGTGCGGTATTAGTGACTTAGCCACAAACCCTGTGATGGTAAGCATTCTCACTCACCCAGACAGACGTTTTTTGCAGATACATCTCTCGATTGCTGGTTGGATATACAGTATAATAAGAAGGTATATTTGTGGAATTTAGTTTGTTTGTAATGAGCTTTTGGGTAACAGAAAGCTAATGGCGACTTTAGGTATTTAGTTGTCTGTGTTTTGGGTGTAATGCGAATGCAGAGAAAAATCATACACATAGATCTTGATTGTTACTATGCCGCAGTTGAGATGAGAGACCACCCAGAGTTAAGGGATATACCTTTGGCGATAGGTGGTTCTTCGGATCGACGTGGGGTGATTTCAACATGTAACTACATTGCCCGAAAATATGGTGTTCGCTCGGCAATGGCAACCGCTCATGCACTCAAGTTGTGCCCAAACCTAAGGGTTATAGGTGGAGACATGGAGAAGTATAAGGCTGTATCCAAACAGATTCATGCAATCTTTGCTCGTTATACTGATCTTATTGAACCTCTATCACTTGATGAAGCTTACCTTGATGTAACTGACTCACAATTATTCAGAGGGTCGGCAACATTAATCGCGCAGGATATACGTAAGGCAATTGAATCAGAACTAAATCTTACGGCCAGTGCAGGTGTAGCCCCTATCAAATTTGTTGCAAAAGTCGCCTCCGATATTAATAAGCCAAATGGTATTTGCGTCGTAACACCAGATGAAATTGAGGGGTTTGTTGATGAGTTGGAATTAGGCAAGATTCCAGGTGTAGGGAAGGTAACCCTAGAAAAGTTGAATAATCTTGGTCTGTACAAAGGCATTGATGTCAAAAATTATGATCAACACATGTTACTTAAACAGTTTGGTAAATTTGGTAGTTCCCTATGGGAGAGGTGCCATGGAATTGATCGTCGTGAGGTAACAGCAACAAGAATTAGAAAGTCCCTTGGTGTTGAGCGGACATTTGCTCTAGATATTCGGACTGAATCAGAATGCCTTGAGGCTATTGAATCACTATATGATGAATTAGTGAGACGATTCAGTAAGATTGCTCATGATAAAAGAATAATCCGTCAGGGACTTAAGCTTAAATTCGATGACTTCCAGCAAACAACGGTTGAGCATAAACAAATTAACCTTGATAAAGCTTTTTTCTCTGCTTTATTAAAAGAAGCTTTGGCGCGTGCCAATGGACGTGGAATTCGCTTGATAGGGTTAAGTGTTGGGTTAGAACCTAGGGAGGGGCAAGCCAACACTCAGATGACCCTTAAGTGGTGAAAATGTAAGTGCGAGTGAAGCGTTTACGAGGCATTTACCTTGCGATTTTCGTGATTTTTCTGTAAGTGAATTATGTAAGTGCTTTTTTGGCTTAACTATCTATTTTAAAAAGTTATTCACTCACTCACCCACCCAGAACTACATTTTTTACCCGATAGTTTACATACGCTGCGGTAGAGATGCGCGACAATCCACATTATCAAGGTAAGCCCCTTGCCGTTGGTGGCAGTGAGCGCCAGCGTGGGGTGATCAGCACTTGTAATTATGAAGCGAGAAAGTTTGGCGTTCGTTCGGCGATGCCAACGGCTCAAGCGGTAAAGCTGTGCCCCAATTTGCTGCTCGTCCCTGGGCGAATGGAAGTCTACAAAGAAACCTCAAAGCACATTCGTGCGATTTTTGCTCGTTATACCTCGCTCATTGAGCCGTTGTCGCTAGATGAGGCTTACTTGGATGTCACAGACTCACCTCACTGCCAAAACTCAGCGACGCGCATTGCTGAGCGTATTCGTGCCGATATCAGGAACGAGCTGCAACTGACCGCTTCTGCTGGGGTGGCGCCGCTTAAGTTTTTGGCAAAGATTGCCTCGGATATGAATAAGCCCAATGGGCAGTTTGTGATCCCTCCCGATCAAGTACAACAAGTGGTCGATGAGTTGGATTTGGGCAAAATACCGGGTGTCGGTAAGGTCAGCTTAGATAGGCTCAATAATGCCGGCTTTTTTACCTGCTTGGATATTCGCAATAGTGACTACCGAGACTTGATTGTGCGTTTTGGTCGTATGGGCGCTTCTTTATGGAAGAAAAGTCATGGCATTGATGAGAGACAAGTTGTCGTAGAGCGGGAAAGAAAGTCGATTGGCGTCGAGAGAACCTTTAGCGTCAATATCTCCAGTTTCGATGAGTGTTGGCAGGTGATTGAAGACAAGCTGTATCCTGAACTCGAATCTCGCCTCGCAAGAGCGACGCCGAAACGTAATGTCATCAAACAGGGAATTAAGGTAAAGTTTGCAGACTTTAAGTTAACCACCATTGAACATGTGCACAACCAGCTCGATCTCGCCTATTTCAAAGACCTGCTTCGCGAGGTACTGGAGAGACAACAAGGACGAGAAATTCGACTGCTGGGGCTGAGCGTGATGCTAGAGCCTTTAGAGCAAGCTCGGCAACTGTCAATGTTTGAGGAATAATATGGACAAGCGCGCGCTGCTGACCGCAGTGATTTATGAACTTGAAAGCAAAGTGACAACACTGGTCTCTGCCATGGAGCAAACCGTAGATGCTGCGACCAATGAAGAAACCGTACCAGAGCACAAATATGACACGTTAGCACTGGAAGCGTCCTATTTGGCACATGGTCAGGCGATGCGTTTAGAGCAAATAAAGAACGACATCGCAACGTTAAAGCGTACGACGTTGCGTGAATTTTCTGAACAAGACAGTGTTGGATTAACAGCTTTAGTCTGTGTAGAGAATGATGATGAGCAAATCGCATGGTATTGGATGTTGCCCTGTGGCGGAGGCGTCACAATAAAGGATGCAAGGGTATTAACGAACTCTGGGTTGGCTGAACTCACTGTGTTGACACCACATTCGCCACTCGGTAAGGCTTTGCTTGGGCAGTATGAAGACGACGAAGTGAGTCTGGCCATCAGAGATTCCGTGCAGCACTATGCTATTATCTCGATTCAGTAAAGACTTTGGATCGCTTTGAGAATTGTACAGACGATCTGAACAATAGGGTGTGCTATGAAATTACCTCAACTTTTTCCAACTACAACAGCGCTGCTTAGCGGTGTCGTACTTAGCAGTGCATTAGTGGCGGGCAATGCTTATGCTTTTGGACAGTGCGCAGTGGACATTAAGAACGAAGTTCACCTAGATGGCGAGCAAGTCGAAATCGTTAAAGCCAGCTCTAAAGTCCTAATTGATGAAGACAACAATCTGTTCATTGACGGTAAAGCGATTGAATTGAGTCAGCTACAACAAGATGCCTTGGAAAGCTATCGAGAGAATATGAACAAGTACGTGCCGCAAGCGAAAGAACTCGCGGCCAATGGTCTTGAGCTGACCAATGAACTCATCGATGACGTCGCAGAGAGTTTCGATAACTCTGAGGCGTTTCAAAGCGTCAAACAAGCGGTCGGTGAGTTTTTTGCTGATGTGCAATCTCGCTACGAAGACAACGGTGATTTTGTTCTCAAATCGGAAGCCTTTAGCAGTTTTATGGACAATTGGGAGCAAGATTTAGCCAAGGCAAAAGAGGTCTTCAACAAAGAGTTCTTTAGTAGCGCATTTACCGCATTACAACAAAAGATGAGTGAAGAGGGTGGGTTAAATCTTACAGAGCTCTCTAAGCAGATGGATGAGCTCAAAGCAAAAATGTCGGACACCATGAAAGAGCAATCAGAGTCGTTAAAGCAGCAGGCAGAAGACTATTGTGACTCGCTAAATGATGTCGCAGAGCAAGAGCAGCAGTTGCAGAAAACTATTCCGGAGCTTAAGGACTATCAAGTCTTTACCATCTAATCTCTAAGTCCGCACCAAGCCTTGAGTAGATTCCTGCCTGCGCAGGAATGACGAATGTAGCTTGTTCAACGAACTCAATTAAGTCGTCACCCCTGCGTAGACAGGGGTCTTCTATACGATCACCAAGCCTGTACTGATGGTCACATAGGTAACACTTTAAACCGGCCACATAGGTAACACCCTATGTTGGCCGAATTACTTTTCCAACAACTTCATCTACAATCCCTAATCTCATTTCTCCAAATCGAAGCAACCAACATCGATTGTCGATATATTCCAAACTAACGTACTCACCTAATAGTCTTCTCGTGACGTAAATGGCTTGCCCGTTAAGTTTAATATAGCCGCCACATTTCACCTTTCTGACTTCATGTTCGCTAGGGTATTCCAGCGGAGGTAATTGATTGGGGAATGGTCGA